>JAXDNZ010000241.1:0-3324 GCA_034669185.1 Hyphomicrobiales bacterium | reverse complement strand
TCGTCACAGTGGGACCAGTCCCAACGCTTCCACATAAACATATAAAGATATCTTTATGCGATTGGAGGGCGGGACGCAAGGGCGTAGCGGGCGTCCTACAGAAATTCCCGGGCTGCCGCCCCGATTGCTACAGGCCGACGCTCCGCTGCGCCGTATCCAGGATCGCGACGCGGCACTGGCCACCGCAGAATTCTCCAATCAGATCAACGAGATCGCCGGCCGCCGCCGCAACATCGCCGGCGCCGTTCGACTGCAGGGTGACGACCGCCCGCGTGGTCGCCGGCGTAATCAGCGAGCGCGCATCCTGGCGCCAGTTCCAGCGCCGACAGAGCACGTGGCTGGCATCGGCGTAGACCACTTCGCCGGGCTTGGGCGCCTCATCGCCCGTCTCGCCGCCGTCCGCCATGTCGAGGAAGGTGTCGCCCGCGCGCGTAAAGCGAAATGCCAGGGGCGGCGTGATCTTGTCGAGATCGTCGGCGCCGAGCGGCAGCACGTGCGCGAGCGAGACCGCGTTATAGAGATCGACGAAGCTGTTGATGCGCGCGAGCGTGCGGCCGGCGAGCACGTTCTTCACCAGCCGCTCGACCGACGAACGGTAGCGGGTCTGCCGGATGCCGAACGCCTTGTAGGCGGCGCGCCAGGCCGCAATTCCGGGAATTTGCGCAAGCTCCATTGCGGCCCACCGCGCCCGCGATTCGGCCTCGCGCTGCGCGATCAACAGATCGAGCGCGGCCGGCCGCTGCGGCGCGATCGTCAGATCCTCGGCGACGACGACCGCGACGCGATAGTGCGGAAACGTGTCCGCGATCTCGGCAATAGACAGGCGCATGCGCCGCCCTTGTGTATCCGGTTATCGGCGGATTACCGTTCGCCGCTCGATAAAACAAATATCAGGGAGGTTTTCCATGAACCGTTATCTCTTCGCCGGGTCGGTCGCGCTCGCCTTTATCGCCGGCGCAGGGGCATCGCGTCTGCTGCCATCGACGCCGGCGCTGGCCGCCGACGCCTTGACGCCGATGGTCATCCACGTGCCCGATCTTCAGGGCGACACGCTCGGCATGCCGTCCGGCACCGGACTGCGGTCGAAGACATTCGTGATGCAGGACGGCATGACGCTCGCCGTACAGGCCGGTCCCGTTCCCAAGCACATGCACATGAACGCCAACGAGATTCAGTACTATCTCGAGGGCACCGGCACGATCTGGCTCGGCGACAAGGAAGTGCAGATCAAGCCGGGCGATCTCGTCATCATTCCGAAGGGCACCGCGCATGGCGGCACCAAAACCCAAGGCGCGCCGTTTAAGGCGATCGCGATCAAGACGCCGCCGCAGGCACCGGACGACATCAAGCCGCTGAACTGACCGGCGCATGAGTGAAGGGATTCGCGACGGCGAGATCGCGGTCGCGTTGCCGCACGGCTTCGACGCCGGGCTCTACTTCATCGGCCGCATCCGCACGCCGTGGACCGATCGCAGCGCCTGCCCGAAGAACGCGCGCGGCTCGGATGCCGTCTGCACCATCGAGCTCGATCCGCGCTATGCGGCGGCGCTCGATGGTGTCGCGACCTGCTCGCATCTCGTGCTGCTTTACTTCATGCACGAGGCGCGGCGCGACCTGCTGGTGCAGGCGCCGCGCCACGGGGAACGCCGCGGCACGTTCGCCATCCGATCGCCGGTGCGGCCGAATCCGGTCGCGATGAGCGTGGTCCGCCTCCTTGACCTTCATGGCATCAGACTTAAGGTTGTTGGATTGGACTGCCTCGACGGCACACCGTTGATCGACATCAAGCCGTATTTCGCCTCGGTCGATTCGGTGCCGGAGGCGACCGTTGGGTGGCACAAGAAGGATTGAGACATGACGATGCGGGCGTTTGCGGCGGCGATCGCGTGTCTGAGCGCCGCGACGCTCGTGCTCATTGCGAGCGAAGGCCCGCGCGCCGAAGGTGCTGCACGCAGGAAGAGCGGCTACGCGCTGACGAGCGACATGTGCGGGCCCTATCCCAAGCTCCGCATCGGCATGCGCTCCGGCTATTGCATCGGCCTCGCCGCAGGCAAGGAGGACGGGCTCCAGTTTCCGCGCTCGATCGTTCAGATCCCGGGGACGCGCTTTTTCGTTGTCGCCGACATGGGCGGCTGGGGTGCGCCGGGCCGCCTGCGGCTCTTCGATCCACAGGCCGCCGAAGGGAAGCGCCTGAAGGACCTCATCACAGGCCTTGAGCTTCTGCATGGCCTCGCTGTCGGCATTGACGGTCGCATCTATGCGAGCACCGTCGACACGATCTTCCGTTTCGATCCGCTGGCCCCCAAGCCGGCGGACACTAGGGAAGACATCGTCAGAGGCCTGCCCGGAAAGGAGGTGACGATCGTGGCCGGAAAGAAGGTCGGCTACAGTCATCCGCTCAAGCACTTCGTGTTCGACAGAACCGGCCGCCTCTACGTCAACATTGGCGCACCGAGCGACGGCTGCGATCCCGCGCCGTCCGAATCGAAGGCCTGCGCTGCGGGTGAAGCTTCGCCGCCCTTGGCCGCCATATGGGTGTTCACCCCTCCGGCGGGCGGCATCTTTCCGAAGCTCGAGAAGCCCCCCGCCAATCCGAAAAAGCGCGAGGTCTCCCCGAAGCCCGAGGTCTACGCGGAAGGCCTGCGCAACTCGATGGCGCTCGCGACGCATCCGCAATTTCCCGATCCCGGCTTCGCATTCCTGCAAGGCGAGAACGCGCGCGATCTTCCCGACGCGTTCAAGCCGAATGAGGAGATCAACGCGCTCGAGCGCGGCAAGCATTACGGCTGGCCGTATTGCTACGACCTCAAGACCGCGATCCCGGAATACACGGCGTTTCTCAAGACGAACGAGAAATACCGCGATTTGTGCAACGACACGGTGCGCTACAAGCCGCCGCACTCGCTGATGCCGCCGCATGGCGCACCGCTCGCGATGTTCTATTACCTTGGCGCAAAATTCCCCGAGCTGAAGGGTCAACTCATTGTCGGACTGCATGGCTACCGACCGGCCGGCAGCCGCGTCCTAGCCTACGAGGTCGATGCGCACGGCTTCCCGAAGCTGAGCCTGGCCCCGGTGCAATACGGCGTCAGTTGCGGACCGGAGCCGACACGGATCTACGCCACCGACAGCGAGGCGCAGGTCGACGCGGCCAAGGGCACGGAATTGATCTCGGGCTGGTACAGCGTGAAGGGCGTGCGCCCGCGCGGCCGTCCCGTCGGCATGACAGTCGCCTCCGACGGCGCCATCTGGCTGGTCGATGACCAGAACAAGACGATCCTGCGCATCGACACCGAGCCCGCCTCAGACCCGATCAAGCCGCTT
>JAXDNZ010000240.1:0-10026 GCA_034669185.1 Hyphomicrobiales bacterium | reverse complement strand
GTGAACAGCCGCCGCGCGGTGTCGAAGTCGAGGCTGATCTTCTCCTTGAGCCGCTCCATCAGAAGCTCGGAACCCTCGTTGTGCAGCCCGCGGCGGCCCATGTCGATCGCCTCGATCTGGCTCGGCGTCGCGGTGCGGATCGCCTTGTAATAGCTGTCGCAGATCATGAAGTAGTCCTTCACGATACGGCGGAACGGCGTGAGCGAGAGGAGATGCGCCACGACCGGGGTGGTGCCGTCGTCGCGGCGGATGTCGAAGACAAGCCGATTCTCGGTGATCGCCAGATGCAGCGCGTAGGGCCCGCCGTCGTGGTCGACCGGCGCGAACGTGTTGTCCTCGATCAGATCGTAGATCGCGACCGCGCGCTCATGCTCGATATCGGGACTGGAACGACCGATCGAGCCTTCGTCGAGCGTCACCTTGACAAGGCATTGCTTGCGCTCGGAGGTCCCGCCGGTCATCGATTAAGCCGCACCGCCACCGAGCGGGCATGGGCGTCGAGCCCCTCCGCTTGGCCCAGCACGATGGCGGCGGGGCCGAGCGCACGCAACGCGTCCGCGTCGAGTTTCAGGATCGACGTACGCTTCATGAAGTCGAGCACGCCAAGCCCCGACGAGAAGCGTGCCGAGCGCGCGGTCGGCAGAACGTGGTTGGAGCCCGCGACGTAATCGCCGATCGCCTCCGGCGTGTGGCTTCCCAAGAAGATCGCGCCCGCATTGCGGATCTTGCCCGCCAGCCGTTCGGGATCATGCGTTTCGATCTCGAGATGCTCAGGCGCGATCGCGTCGGTGAGCTCAACCGCATCGTCGAGCGCGCCGACCAGGATGATCGCGCCGAAGTCGCGCCACGATGCGCCCGCGACCGTGCCGCGCGGCAGCGTCTTGAGCTGGCCTTCGACCGCGCGCGCGACGGCATCGGCGAGCGCCGCATCGTCGGTGATCAGGATCGCCTGCGCGGCGGCGTCGTGCTCGGCTTGGGCCAGGAGATCGGCCGCGATCCAGTCGGGATTCGCGTCGCGATCCGCGATGATCAGCACTTCGGACGGCCCTGCGATCATGTCGATGCCTACGCGGCCGAACACGAGGCGCTTGGCCGCCGCCACATAGGCATTGCCCGGCCCGACGATCTTCGCGACGGCCAAGATCGTCCGCGTGCCGTAGGCGAGCGCCGCCACCGCCTGCGCCCCGCCGACGCGGTAGATCTCGTCCACGCCGGCGAGCTTGGCGGCTGCCAGCACCAGCGGATTGAGCTTGCCGTCCGGCACCGGCACGACCATCGCAACGCGAGGGACACCGGCGACCTTGGCGGGCACCGCATTCATCAGAACCGACGACGGATACGCCGCGGTACCTCCCGGCACATACAGGCCGACCGCCTCGATCGCGGTCCAGCGATGGCCGAGCTCCACGCCGAGAGCGTCGGTGAAGCGGTCGTCCTTTGGGAGCTGCCGGCGGTGATAGGTCTCGATCCGGTCGCGCGCGAGCTTCAAGGCATCGAGCGCGGCGCGTTCGCAAGAGCCGGCCGCCGCGTCGATGTCGTCCGGCTTGACGCGAAGGCCGATCGCATTGAGATCGATGCGGTCGAATTTTTGGGTGTACTCGACCAGCGCCGCATCGCCGCGCGCGGCAACATCCGCGATGATGGCGCGCACCGCCTGCTCGACGTCCGCCGAGGCCTCGCGGTTGGTGTCCAGAAAGGCACGGAAGCGCACGGCAAAGTCCGGGGCGCGGGCGTCGAGGCGGATCGGCATGTGCCGAGGCTTAGCATCCCTCCCCCTCTTGGGGGAGGGTGGCGGCGAGCAACGCGAGCCGCCAGGTGGGGAAGCTTCACAGAAGCAGGGAAACCCCACGGCTCGTTCGCTCGCCACCCTCCCCGTTCAGGAGGGATGACAACCGTCAAACCTGATCGATGGTATGCTCAGGGCGTGCGGCGGCGGTCCAGGTCGGGCCGAGGTCGGCGAGCTCGCATTCGAGGCATTCGACCTCGAGGCGCAGTGCAGCGCCGCCGGAGAAAATCAGCGTGATCGTGCCCGCCGGTGCGTCCGTCTCGGCGAATTCGATGGCGAGCAGGTTGAGCACCGCGTCCTTGGCAGCCGGGCTGACATTGCGGCAGCGGAAGGAGAGGACGCGCTCGAAGCGCAACGCGGTGCGCCGGCGCTGATAGCACGGGCTTGCATCGCCGCACGCCTCCCAGTCGAACCGGTTGAGGGCGAGCACAAGCCGCTTCTCGCCCGGCCGCCACAGGATATCGGCGACTTTGACGACCGCATCCTGAAGATGGGTCGAGATGATCGCGATGTCGTCCTGGTCGAGCGCGATCAGCTTGAGCGGTTCCATTGGCCAATGCTTTTGGTGCGACAGCCTGTCCGCTAGTTAGGAACCTGGACCGCGGGGCGCAAGACAGAATATGGCGGCGAATCGTGCGAACGTGCATTTTGTCCGAACCGCCAAGAGATGAAGGAGAGCCCAGGCATGCGTAAAGTCCTGGCGTCGCTGCTGGTCGCATTCGGCATGCTGATCGGACCGAGCGCCGTAGGCATCGACGGCACGGGCTATCGGCTCGGTGCGGTCGCGATCGCCGGCGAGCACGATATCTGGTTCCGGCTGATCCCGCCGGCGAACGCACGCCAGAACTTGCGGGGCTGGTGGCTCGACCAGAACAGCCAATATCTGTTTCCGCCCAATGGTGGGTTTGCCCGGACACCACGCGCCGTGACGCTCGTGCCGGGCATGCGGATCGATCGATACGGATCGCCCAACGGCGCGTATCTGGCGCCGGCCGGCACGGCCTACGAGGCGAGGGCCGTGCCGTACGACAAGGCGAAGATGGAATATCACCGCTATCAGGTGGTGAAGCGGTTTCCGGTCATGGCCGGCACGATCGCACCGTGGTTCGACCAGCGCGGGGGAGGCATCCAGTATCGGACCGAAAAGCCGGTCCGGCAGCTGGTCGACGAAGGTTACCTCCAGGAAGTCCGATAGCGCCGGGGAGCGCCAGGTTCACCCGTTGATCCGTTCGGCCTTGGCACCCTTCAGGCGGCGCAGCGTCCATCGCAGCTCGAGCTGGGCGCGATCGGCGAGCCGTTTCCAAGCCGGGCGCGACGGCACCGGCTGATGATCCCGCGCGAAGTAATAGGCGCCCGGCGCCCAGCGCTCGAGCTTGTGGCGCGGCATGTCGCTCGCACGCCAGTAGTGCGTCACGAGGCTGCGGCGCGTGCGCTTGGGGTCGTTGATCGGCGAGCCGCCATGCGCGAGCTGCGATGCCCAGATGAACACGTCGCCCTTGCGGCCGATGAACGTCTCGCGCTTGAGACCGCGCTTCTTGATCTCGCCATGCACATAGTCGAAGCAGCCCTCCATCTCCGCCTCGATCGCGTTGAGGCGGCCGTCGGAGAAACGATACGGCGGAATCTTGTGGCTGCCCGGATAGAACACCAGCGGCCCCGCGTCGGGATGCACGTCCTCCAGGCACACCGAGCTCACCACCATCTTGTCAAGCACGGGCGGTGGCATGAACCATGAGTCGATGTGATCGGTCTGCTCGCTGCCCTGGATGAAGTTCAGCGAGTTGCAGACGGCGGGCGCTCCGTCGAGCAGCTCGGAGAGGATCGGCACCAGCCGCGGGTGCAGGTTGCAGCTGCGAACGAGGTCGGTCTCGAGAAACAGGTCGTTGAACTTCACCGGCCGGGTCAACGCCTCGACCGGCGCATCCGCGAGCCGCACGCGCTGATCGCCGGCTTTCTCAGAGAGAAGGTCGACGACGAGGCGGCTCGCGAGTGCTTGCGGACGCTTGGCAGGGTCGGACAGGGCCACGATTAGCGCATTGATGGGATCGATGATGTCGGCGCTAAAGAACTGCGGCAGCACCAGATAGCCGTCGCGGTCCCATTTTTCCTTCTGATCCGGGCTGAGCGCCGGGCGTTCGCGCACGGGACCTTGATCCGACATCAACTCTGCGGTTTGCATCGGCATCCCCATCCGGGCCGGTTCTTAGAGAGCCGGGACAGGCCGCGAGGTCAAGCGCTGATGCGTTCCACCGTGGCGCCGCAGCGCCCGAGCTTGTCCTCGAGCCGCTCGAAACCGCGGTCGAGGTGATAGACGCGGTTGACCATGGTCTCGCCCTCGGCGGCGAGCGCCGCGATCACGAGCGACACCGAGGCGCGCAGATCTGTCGCCATCACGGGCGCGCCCTTGAGCCGGTCCACGCCTTCGATGGTGGCGTTCTGCCCGTCGAGATAGATGCGTGCCCCGAGCCGGGCGAGTTCCTGCACGTGCATGAAGCGGTTCTCGAAGATGGTCTCGGTGATGCGCGAGGTGCCGTTCGCGCGCGTCATCAGCGCCATCAATTGCGCCTGCAGGTCGGTCGGGAACCCGGGGAACGGCGCGGTCGTCACCTCGACCGGCGCGAGCCCCGCGCCGTTGCGCGCGATGCGGATGCCGGCATTGGTTGCCGTCACCTCGGCGCCGGCCTGCGCCAGCACGTCGAGCGCGGTCTGCAACAGCTCCGGGCGTGCGCCCTCGAGCAGCACATCGCCCCCGGTCATCGCGACCGCCATGGCGTAAGTGCCGGTCTCGATGCGGTCGGGCAGCACGCTGTGACGCGCGCCGGACAATTTCGGCACGCCCTCGACCACGATGCGCGAGGTCCCGGCGCCGGAAATCCGCGCGCCCATCTTGATCAGGCAGTCGGCGACGTCGACGATCTCGGGCTCGCGCGCGGCGTTCTCGATCACGCTCGTGCCGGAGGCGAGCGAGGCGCCCATCAGCGCCACATGCGTGCCGCCGACCGTCACCTTGGGAAATTCGATCTCGCCGCCTTGCAGGCCGTTGTCGGCGCTCGCGATCACATAGCCGGCGTCGATCTCGATCTTCGCGCCGAGCCGCTCCAGCGCCGTGATGAGCAGATCGACCGGCCGCGTGCCGATGGCGCAGCCGCCCGGCATCGACACTTTCGCGCGGCCCATGCGGGCGACCAGCGGCGCGACGACCCAGAAGCTGCCGCGCATCTTCGAAACGAGCTCATAGGGCGCCGTGGTGTCGACGATGTCGGCCGCCGAGATGTGCATGGTCTGGCTGGCGTGCTCGACATCGCCGGGCCGCTTGCCCTTGATGGTGATGTCGACGCCGTGATTGCTGAGAATCTGCTGCAGCAGCATCACGTCGGCGAGCCGCGGCACGTTGTCCAGGATCAGCGTATCCTTGGTGAGCAGGCTCGCAATCATCAGCGGCAACGTGGCGTTCTTGGCGCCCGAAATCGGAATGGCGCCATGAAGCGGCTTGCCGCCGACGATACGGATGCGGTCCATGAATCACCCCGTGCCCACCGGCGCAGCCGGCCCTTTTCAGTTTGACGCGTTTGCCGCGGCGAAACGGATTCCACGTCGCCTGAAAACGCTATGTTTCTTTGTCCGCCGGGATTCCGGCGGAATCGTGCTCGTCTTGCGCTTGCGACCGGGCGCGCGCCTGCGCCTTACGCCGCTTGAGGTTTTCCCGCAAGGCGGCCTGCAGACGCGCCTCGCGCCCGGCCTTGGCACCGGCCGGCTTTGGTTTCGTTCCGTCCGCCATGCGCGCTAGACTACGCCGATCGGCACGGCGAGACACGCCGGGACTGCGCCGGAACCGGGAGCGAGGCGTTTCATGGTTGATTTTCCCAAACTGCTCGAACGCTTCGCGACCGCCGTGCAGAAGAACGACGGTGCCGGGCTCGGCGCGTTGTTCACCGACGAGGGCATCTATGACGACGGCTTCTTCGGCGAATACGCCGGCGCCAAGGCGATCGCCGGCATGCTGCAGCACTTCCACGACACGGGTAAGAACTTCCGCTGGGATTTCTTCGATCCGTTGAGCGACGGGCGCATCGGCTACGCGCGCTACCGTTTCAGCTACGCCGCGACGATGAAGGGCGCGGAAGGCAAGCCGGTCGTGTTCGAGGGAACGGCCTTCTTCACGTTCCAGGGCGACAAGATCGCGCATTATCGGGAAGTGTTCGACCGCGGGGTGGCGCTAGTGCAGCAGGATTTCGATGCCGAACGGCTCAAGAAGGTGCTTGCCAGGACCGCCGCGCGCATCAACGCAAGCGCGGAAGCGCAGGAGCACCTGAGGCGGCTTGCGCGCGCCTGATCGGCTTGCGCCCCCTGCCCCCTTGTGGCAAGAACACCCGCGTTTCCGGCCATTTTGCGTGAATCCGCCCGCCGGGCCGGCGCTGCCGTAGCTCAGTGGTAGAGCACTTCATTGGTAATGAAGAGGTCGTCAGTTCAATCCTGACCGGCAGCACCACGCGTGGAACTCAGGCGTCGCGACGCCGTTATCCGCCGGAAACATGCGGGAGCGACCATGAATATTCTCTGGACCATCATCATCGGCTTCGTCGCGGGTCTGATCGCGAAATTCATCCATCCGGGCCCGAACGAGCCGGCTGGATTCATCCTGACGACGCTGCTCGGCGTCGCCGGCGCCTTCGTGGCGACCTATCTGGGTCAGGCGCTTGGCTGGTATCGGCCCGGCGAAGGCGCCGGGCTGATCGGCGCGGTCGTCGGCGCGCTGGTCGTGCTAGTGGTGTGGGGAATGTTCGCGAAACGCGACCCGCGGCCACTTTGAGCCGCGAGCCGCGCGGCCGGAGCGCTGGCTAAAGTCCGTTGGCTCCCTTCAAGGTCGCCACCTGCGACTTGATGCCGGCCAGCATGCCCTCAATGGACGCGTCGTTCACGTACGGAGCCCAGACGTAGAGGAAGACCTGACGGTCCTTGAGCGAGCCCGCGTAAAAGACATTCAACTGTCTGATCTGCTGTCCGGTTTCAGCCTTGTACTTCTGGAACAATCCGACGTAGCAGCCGTTCGCGTCCTCCGCCAGAACTCCGAGGAAGGTCTGGCCCTGGAAGTCGATCTTCTTGTTGGCCGCGTGGATGTCGTCTTTGACGTTCTTCGTGCCGTCGTCGCTCAACTTCTGGCCTTCCGCCCGCATCGCCGCGCACGAGGCCTTGGCCTCGTCGATCGTGTAGGATGAGGCCCGGCGCACCTTCTCGACCTGATATTGAGAGAAGTGCTCAAGCAGCTTCCGGCTGCCGGTGCGCCAATCGCGCAATTCCTTGCAATCGGCGCTGACCCCCAGCAGTTCGTTTGTGCCCTTCCCGAGCGCGGTATTGAGGAAGTCGATCATCCGCTTGTCGCTTGGCTGACCGACGTCGAGCTCGCAGTAGCCCGCCGGCGGGATAAGCTTCAGCGTGACGCCGCCCATCTGGACATCGGCCGCCTGCGCAGCAGCCCCGCTCAATAGGAATAGCGCCGCCAGGGCGGTCCGTTTGGTCATGCGTGTCCTCTGCCGGATTGAAGCGATGGCTGGATTTATGTCCGATGATTGTCGTCTTGAGAAGCGAAAGCTGTCAGCGGCGCACTCTCCGTAGCCCTGGCGCGGCTCACAGCACCTGCCGCAGGAGCTCGGATCGCGCCTTGGCGCCGGCGAGCAGATAATTGTGATCCGATCCCGATAGCACGAACCGCGCGCCGAGCTTGATGTAGCGGCTCGCGTTTTCCTTGTCGTAGACGCCGCCCATGCCGAGCGCCTTGCCGTTGGCGCGGCAGGCGGCGGCGACGGCCTCATAGGCTTCGACCACCCGCTTGTGGCCGACCTGCCCCGATATGCCCAATTCGGCGGTGAGGTCCGACGTGCCGATCAGCAGCGCGTCGATGCCTTCGACCGCCGCGATGGCGTTCGCATTCCGCACGGCCTCCGGGCTCTCGATCATCGCCACCACCAGCACGGCGTCGTTCAGCGCGGCCTGCGCCTCGGCGTTGCCGGGCGGCTGGAAGCCGTAGGTCGCCGGCGGACCGCCCCAGCTGCGCGTCCCGAGCGGCGGATAGCGGAACGCCTTCGCGATCTGCTTTGCCCGCTCGGCCGTGTCCACGTGCGGCACGACGATGCCGAGCGCGCCGTTGTCGAGCGCGCGCGTACCCTCGTCGAGCGCGTCCGCGCAGACACGCACGATCGGCGTCACGCCCGTCGGCAGCGCGGCGATGCAAAGCTGCGTCGCCTCATGCGTCGAGAACGCACCGTGCTCCATGTCGATGAACAGCCAGTCGTGGTCGGCCGCGGCCGCCAGCATCGCTGTCGCGCTGGTGCGCAGTTGGTGCACGCCAAAACCGAGCGCCAGCTCGTTTGCTTTCAGCTTGCGCTTGGTGACGTTCTCGACGAGTGCCATTCACGTTGCCTTTCTGTCAGCTTCCGTTGCGGTCATAAATGTTCGGGAAGGTGTAGTCCTTCCAGCTCGCCGGCTTCGTCTTGACGAGGCCGATGCGGTGCATGTACTCGGCCCACAGCATGCTCCGCTGCGGCGTGGTCGAGAAGATGGCGCCCGGCTGCTTGATCACCGCGACCAGCTCGTCGACGGTGATCTTCTCCTTGGTGACCGCGAGATAGATTTCGGCGGCGAGCTTCGGATCGCCCGCCACGAGGTCGCTCGCCTCGTCGAGCGCCGCGATGAAGGCCTTGATCTTGATCGGGTTGGCGTCGAAGAAACTTGTCTTCGCCCAGCAATTGCTGATCGTGGCCGGTCCGCCCAGTACATCGGTTGAAACGAACACCGAGTGCACCAGCGGCGACTTCATCGCGATGTCCTGGAACGGCGGGATCGAGAAGTGGCTGTTGACCTCGTGCTGCGGGTTTAGCAGCGCCTGCATCGCTTCCGGATGGCCGAGCTGTACCTGATTGTTGTCGAGCCGGCCATGCTGGCCCGGGCCGAAGGCCTGTTCGAGCGCGATCCCCATCATCATCGCCTGCATCGAGACGCGGATGGTCGGCACTGCGATGCGGTCGTTGGGGCCGAAATCCTTGATCGTCTTGACGCTTGCGTTGCGCGTCAGCATGCGGAACGGCACCCCCGCCATGCCGCTCACCATTTTGACGCCGCCATTGGTCTTGCCCCAGGCGAGCAGCATGTTGGAGACGCCGGTGATCGCCACGTCGATGGAATCGGAGAGGATCGCCTCGGTCATCACGCCGCCGGAGGTGATGATCGACCACCTGACCTTCGTGTCCTTGAGGCCGAGGGCCGCGGCGTGTTTCTCGATCAGCTTCTTCTCCTCCATGATGATGGCCTGGAGGTAGACGAGGCCCGGCTGGCGCGCGACGCGGATTTCGGTCGATTCGGCCGCCCGCGCGGGCGCGGCGATCGCCGCGCAGATCGCAAGGCACAGCATGAGTCGCGTGAGCAGTGTCATGATTCCCCCGATGATTTCCTTGGATTTATACGCGCAGATCAGGTCACGTCCATCACGGCTTCGCCCAAGCCTTCGACCGTAAATACCGCGCGGTCGCCGGGCGCAGTCGAGAAGGTCGGGATCAGGCTGCCGGTGATCACCACCATGCCGGCTGCCAGACCACGGCTGCGCTCGGCCAGCAGATTGGCGAGCCAGGCGAGCGTTGCGAACGGATCCTCGGCCTTGCCTTCGCCGATCGGCTTGCCGTTGAGCGTCTGGCGTCCAGTGAGGCCGACGATGTCCTTCGGCTTGACCGGCTTCGGCGCGCCGATCACGACGCCGCCGTTCCAGCAATTTTCGACGATCATCGAGACCGCGTTGGTCTCGGTATAGACGGCGTTGCGGTCCTCGATCAGCTCGTAAGCCGGCATCGCGCCCGCGACATGCGGCACGACCGACGCGGCCGTCCACGGCGCGCCCGAGGCCGGCATGTCGCTCCCGAGCTTGAGCGCGATCTCGCTCTCGATGCGCAGATTGACGAAGTCGCTCTTGGCGATGCGCGCGGGCGAGGCATGGATCGTGCGCTGGAAGATCGCGCCGCCGCACGGATGCGTGATGCCCATCAATTGCTGCATCACCTTGGTGGTGGTCGCGACCTTGACGCCGGCGACGGGCCCGTAGACCGGTTCGGCCAGCCGGTAATAGGCCTCCTGCGCCTGATAGGCCTCGGCGATCGAGCCGGGTTTGAGCGCATCCGGGATATTGCGGTAGTTCTTGCGCGCGCGCCGCGCGTCCCACATGTGACGCGCCATCGCGTCGAACCGTGCGTCCATCA
>JAXDNZ010000239.1:0-11143 GCA_034669185.1 Hyphomicrobiales bacterium | reverse complement strand
GCAAGAAATCGCGCGCCGAGCGCCACGCCTGGGTGATGCACAATCTGGAGATCGTCCAGATGGGACATGCCAAGGACAAGCTCCCGGCGGAAATCTCCGGCGGCATGAAGCAGCGTGTCGGCCTCGCGCGTGCGCTCTCTATGGAGCCAAAGGTGCTGCTGCTCGACGAGCCGTTCGGCGCGCTCGATGCGCTGACCCGCGCGCACCTTCAGGACTCGGTGATGGCGATCCACGCCAAGCTCGGCAACACCGTGCTGATGATCACGCACGACGTCGACGAGGCGGTGCTCCTGTCGGACCGCATCGTGATGATGACGAACGGCCCGTCGGCGCGCATCGGCGAGGTGCTCGACGTGCCGCTCGCGCGCCCGCGCAAGCGGCTCTCGCTCGCCGCCGATCCGATCTATCTCAAGTGCCGCCAGCGTGTGCTCGAGTTCCTCTACGAGCGGCACCGCTTTGTGGAGGCGGCGTGACGCGGTTCGAGCCATGAGTGAGCCTCTCGTGGTCATCGGCAACGGCATGGCGGCGGCGCGCTTCGTCGACGAACTGTCGCAACGTGCGCTCGGACGCTATGCGATCGCGGTCGTCGGCGCGGAGCCGCGGCTTGCCTACAACCGCGTGCTGCTCTCTTCCGTGCTTGCGGGCGACGTTGCGTCATCCGAGATCGAGCTGAAGCCGCACGGCTGGTGGCGCGATCGCGGCATCACGCTGCGTTACGGCTGCCGCGCGACTGCGATCGATACGGCGGCGCGGACGGTGTCGCTGGCTGACGCCGAAACGCTTTCGTTTTCAAAGCTCGTGTTTGCCACCGGCTCGCAACCGATCAAGCCCGCGGTTCCCGGCATGACGCTGCCCGGCGTCATCACGTTCCGCGACGTCAGCGACATCTGGTCGATCTGGCATCGCGCCGGCTGCGGCGATCGCGTCGTGGTCATCGGCGGCGGGTTGCTCGGGCTTGAAGCCGCCTATGGACTGGCGAAGGCGGGCGCACGCGTAACCGTGCTGCACCTGATGGACCGGCTGATGGAACGCCAGCTTGATACAAAGGCGGCTGCAATGCTTCAGCACGCCGTCGAGCGGATCGGCATCGAGGTTATCCTCAATGCCGATACCTCCGAGATCAGCGGACAGAGCCGCGTCGAAGGTGTGACGTTGAAGGACGGGCGCACCATCGAGGGTGATGCCGTCGTCGTCGCGGTCGGCGTCCGGCCGAGTGCGGAACTCGCAAGCGACGCCGGCATAGCGGTGAAACGCGGCATCGTGGTCGACGATGCGCTCGAAACGGACGTCCCCGGCATTCACGCGATCGGCGAATGCGCCGAGCATCGCGGCATCTGTTACGGGCTCGTCGAGCCGGCGCACGAGCAGGCGCGCGTGTTGGCGGAGCGGCTGAGCGGCCGCGATACGCGCTACTGCGGCAGCGTGCCTGCGACCAACCTGAAGGTCTCCGGCGTCAACGTGTTCTCGGCCGGAGATTTCATCGGTGAAAATACCGACGAGCTCGTGCTCTGGGACCCCGGCATCGGCGTCTACAAGAAGTTCGCCATCACCGAGGACCGTCTCACCGGTGCGGTCCTGTTCGGCGATACTGTGGACGGGCTGTGGTACCTCGATCTCATCCGCTCCGGCGCATCGATCGAATCGTTCCGCGACGATCTCGCGTTCGGCCGCGCGCTCGCCCAACGCACGCAAGACGCGCCCGCTCGGCTGGCGGCGTGACATGTCCGGCGATTTCAGCCCCGATCAAAAACGCTACCTCGAAGGCTTCGTCTCCGGCCTCAACGCTGCCCGCGCTACGCGCGGCGCGCTGCCGGCAGTGAAAGGTGAGCCGAGCGGACCAGACGCGATCCACATCCAGGCGCAAGACAAGGTCGCCGCGGCCGGCCGCAAGCTCGTCGATCAGGAAAAGTTCAAACGCCAGCAGCATCCCTTCGATGCGTACGGGCGCCTGAAGGAGCAGGCGGAGAAGAACGAACCGCCGAACCCAGCTGATAATTTCCGCTGGCGCTATTTCGGCCTGTTTTACGTAGCGCCGGCGCAGGCGTCGTACATGTGTCGGCTGCGCATCCCGAACGGCGTCCTGAAGCACTGGCAATTCTCAGGCGTCGCCGATCTCGCGGAGCGCTGCGGCGGACCTTATGCGCACGTGACGACGCGCGCGAACCTGCAGATCCGCGAGATTCCGCCGAAGCACGCGACCGACGTCATCGAAGGCATGGAGAGCCTTGGCCTGTGGACGCGCGGCTCCGGTGCCGACAACATCCGCAACGTCACCGGCACCCCCACGGCCGGCATCGATGCCCAGGAACTGATCGACACGCGGCCTTACGCGCGCGAATGGCACTTCCACATTCTGAACGATCGCTCGCTCTACGGCTTGCCGCGCAAGTTCAATGTCGGCTTCGACGGCGGCGGCATCATCCCGGTTCTGGAAGACACCAACGACATCGGTTTTCAAGCCGTCGAGGTTGTTGAGGGCCACAACATCGAGCCGGGTGTCTGGTTTCGTCTGGCGCTCGGAGGCATCACGGGTCACCGCGACTTCGCCCGCGATACCGGCGTTATCATTAAGCCGAAGGATGCGACGAAAGTGGCGGACGCGGTCGTACGCGTCTTCATCGAGCAGGGTAACCGCACCGATCGCAACAAGGCGCGGCTGAAATATGTGCTCGATGCCTGGGGTTTTGAGAAATTTCTCACCGCGATGGAGCAAAAGCTCGGCTGGAGCCTCACCCGCGCGCCGGCCGAAGCCGTGAAGCCGCGCCCGGCCTTCGATCGGGCGGCCCATATCGGCGTCCGGGCGCAGAGGCAGCAGGGGCTCAACTGGATCGGCGTCGTGTTTCCGGTCGGCAAGATGACGGTCGCGCAAATGCGCGGTCTCGCCAGAATCGCGCAGGATTTCGGCGACGGCGATATCCGTCTGACCGTGTGGCAGAACCTGCTGATCTCCGGCGTCCCCGACGGCAAGGTGATGCTCGCCGAACTGGCGATCGGCGCGCTCGGCCTCACCACCAAAGCAAGCGCGATCCGCGCAGGCCTGGTTGCCTGCACCGGCTCGACCGGCTGCCGGTTCGCCGCGGCTCATACCAAGGAGCAGGCGGAAGAGATCGCCGCGTGGTGCGAGCCGCGGGTGAGGCTCGATACGCCGGTGAACATCCATCTCACCGGCTGCCATCATTCCTGCGCGCAGCACTACATCGGCGACATCGGGCTGATCGCGGCGCGCGTCGCGGTCAACGAGGACGGCGACACAGTCGACGGCTACCACCTGCTGGTCGGCGGCGGCTTCGGTCCGGACGCAGCGCTCGCACGCGAGATCTACCGGGATGTGAAAGCCGAGGATGCGCCGAGAACGGTCGAGCGCGTGCTCAAGGGTTATCTGGCGCACCGACAAGGGGACGAAACGTTCCTGATTTTCAGCAAGCGCCACGAGGTGGAAGCGCTCAAGGCGATGTTCGACGCGGAGGCAGAATGAGTCTCTCCACGAACTCCGCTGTGCTCCCTCCCCCCTTGTGGGGGAGGATTGGGGAGGGGGGTGGCAGTTTGGCGCGTCACTTGTGCGCGATCGAAGGACGCCCACCCCGACCGGCCTGCGGCCGGTCGACCCACCCCACAAGGGGGAGGGTAAGAAAGGGCGCGGAGGCGGCGGAATGAGCCAGAACATGGCGCCGCCCATCCCATCGCTCGTTCCCGAGACTGCGCCGTTCTCCGACGAGCAGCGCGCGTGGCTGAACGGATTCTTCGCGGGTCTGGTTTCGCTCGATGGGGCAGGGGTGACGGCGCTTTCGCCCGCGCAGAGTGCAGCGCTGATGCCGGGCGGCGCGAAGAACGATTTCGGCGATACCGATGACGGCGAGGCGCCGTGGCACGATCAGACGCTCGTGCTGCCCGATCGCATGAAGATGGCCGAAGGTCGGCCGCTACGGCGGCGGATGATGGCCGCGATGGCCCAGCAGGACTGCGGTCAGTGCGGTTACAACTGCGAGGATTATTCCAACAAACTCGTCCTCAAGGAAGAAGAGCGGCTGAACCTGTGCGTACCGGGCGGCAAGGAAACCGCTCGCATGCTCAAGTCCCTTTACGAAGAACTTGGCAAAGCGTCCAGCGGGTCAGCCACCAAAGCTGCCGTGGGATGGCCTATCGGGTCTGAAGCCAACCCCATCGCGCCGGGCACCGCACCATCACGTGACAACCCTGCCACCGGGACATTTCTCTCGCGCGTGCGGCTCAATCGCCCCGGCTCCGAAAAGACAACCTGGCACATCGACATCGATCTCGCAGGCACCGGAATCGGCTACACCGTCGGCGACTCGTTCGGTCTGTTTCCGACCAACGACCTGGCCCTGGTCGACGCCGTCCTCAAGGCACTCGATGCACCGCCAGATTTTCCAATCGGCGGGCGCACCTTGCGCGAGGTGCTGATCGACGGCGTGTCGCTGTCGCCGGCGCCCGACATGCTGTTCCAGCTCTATTCGTATATGACTGGTGGCGCGCGGCGGCAGAAGGCGAAGGCGCTCGCCGTCGGTGAGGACCCGGACGGAGATGCCGCCACGCTGGACGTGCTCGCCGCGATCGAGAAATTCCCCGGCATCCGTCCCGATCCAGAAGCCTTCATCGAAGCGCTCGATCCGCTGCAGCCGCGCCTCTATTCCATCGCGTCGTCGCCGAAGAGCAATCCGGGTCGTGTCGCGCTCACGGTCGACACCGTTCGCTACAAGATCGGCAAACGCGATCGCGCCGGCGTCGCCTCGACATTCCTCGGCGAGCGCATCAAGCCAAATACGCCGCTGCGTTGCTACGTGCAGAAGGCGCACGCCTTCGGCTTGCCTACCGATCCGCAAACGCCAATCATCATGATCGGCCCCGGCACCGGCGTCGCGCCGTTCCGTGCGTTTCTGCATGAGCGCATGGCGACAAGAGCCAAAGGCCGCAATTGGCTGTTCTTCGGCCATCAGCGCTCCGCGTATGACTTCTTCTACGAGGACGAGTTCGCCAGCATGAAGGCGAAGGGCGTGCTCACGCGGCTGTCGCTGGCCTGGTCGCGCGACGCCGATCAGAAATTCTATGTGCAGGACCGCATGCGCGAGGTCGGCCGCGACCTTTGGTCGTGGCTTACCGACGGCGCGCACGTCTACGTCTGCGGCGATGCCAAGCGGATGGCAAAGGATGTCGAGCTCGCCCTGGTGGACATCGTGGCGCAGCATGGCGCGCGGACGACGGATCAGGCGATCGCCTTCGTGGCGGACCTCAAGAAGCAGGGCCGCTATCAGGAGGACGTCTATTGATGGGTGCGCCGCGCGAGCGCGGTCATCCCTCCCCCTGAAAGGGGAGGGTGGTCGGCGAAGCCGACCGGGTGGGGTCATCTTCTTGACGAACCCCACCCGTCTGCTCGCTGCGCTCGCGTCCACCCTCCCCCTGCAGGGGAGGGATAAGGAAGAAAGCCGCATGAACGCTCACGCGCCACCTCTCGGCATCCACACCACGTGTCCTTATTGCGGAGTGGGATGCGGCATTGTTGCTGCACCCGACGGCCGCGGCGGGGCGGCGATCTCCGGCGATCCAAGTCATCCCGCGAACTATGGCCGGCTGTGCTCGAAAGGCGCAGCTCTCGGCGAAACGCTGGCGCTCGGCACGCGGCTGCTTCATCCGAAGCTGCGTCAAAACGATGCGCTGATGCGTACCGATTGGGACACCGCATTGACGCGCGTCGCCGAGGGCTTCGCGCGCATCGTCGAACGCGACGGGCCGGCGGCGATCGCGTTCTATCTTTCGGGACAGCTGCTCACCGAGGATTACTTCGTCGCCAACAAACTGATGAAGGGCTTTGTCGGTTCGGCCAACGTCGACACCAACTCGCGGCTGTGCATGGCATCGTCGGTCGCGGGCCATCGCCGGGCGTTCGGCGCCGATACCGTGCCGGGACTCTATGAGGCCTAGGATCAAGCCGACCTCATCGTGCTCGTGGGCTCGAACGCCGCGTGGTGTCACCCTGTTCTCTTCCGGCGCATGCAGGAGAACAGGCGAGCGCGCGGCGCGAAGCTAGTCGTGATCGATCCGCGCCGCACCGCGACCGCCGAGGAAGCTGACCTTCATCTTGCGATCAAGCCCGGCATGGATACGGTGTTGTTTTGCGGGCTGATGTTGCGGCTTGCTGACCGCGACGTGTTCGATCGCGGTTATGTGGCGAACCACACCGTCGGGTTCGAAGGTGCGCTGAAGCGCGCATGCGAGATTGCGCCGGACGTCGAGACGAGTGCGCGCGCGACCGGACTCGATGCCCTCGACGTCCGGCGCTTCTACGATCTTTTCGCCGCGACGCCGCGCGTCGTCACGTGTTACTCGCAGGGCGTGAACCAGTCGGCGCAAGGCACCGACAAGGTCAACGCCATCATCAACTGCCACCTTGCGACCGGACGCATCGGAAAGCCGGGCATGGGCCCGTTCTCGCTGACCGGCCAGCCGAATGCTATGGGCGGACGCGAGGTCGGCGGCCTCGCCAATCAGCTCGCCGCGCATATGGACTTCGCGCCGGCCGACATCGACCGCGTGCGCCGTTTCTGGAAAGCGCCGAACATCGCGACGCATGAAGGTCTCAAGGCCGTGCGGATGTTCGAGGCCATCGAGCGCGGCGAGATCAAGGCGCTGTGGGTGATGGCGACGAACCCGGCCGTGTCGCTGCCGCGCGCCGGTGCGGTGCGAGAGGCGCTCAAGAAACTTTAGCTGTTCGTTGTCTCCGAGAACGTCATCTCGAACGATACCGTGAATGCAGGCGCGCATGTCCTGCTTCCCGCCGCGGCGTGGGGAGAAAAAGACGGCACCGTGACGAATTCCGAGCGGCGCATCTCGCGCCAACGTCCATTCCTGCCGCTGCCCGGCGACGCGAAGCCTGACTGGTGGATCATCACGCAAGTCGCGCGCCGCATGGGTTTTGCGACAAGCTTCGCCTACGAATCCGCCGCTGACATTTTCCGCGAGCACGCCGCACTTTCGGGGTTCGAGAACGCCGGCACGCGCGACTTCGATCTGGGCGCGCTGGCCAGGATCGCAGACGAGTCGTTCGATGCACTCGAACCGGTCGTTTGGCCGTGCCGCGAAGGCGAGGTTGCGGGCGATATGCGGTTCTTCGCCGACGGCGGGTTCTTCACGCCCGACCGCAAGGCGCGTTTCATTGCGCCGGAAGTTCCTGAGCTGCGCAGTGCGCCGACAGAAGACTTTCCCTTTGTCCTCAATACCGGCCGCGTGCGCGACCAATGGCACACCATGACGCGGACAGGCCTGAGCGCGCGCCTCGGATCGCACAGTCCTGAGCCCTTCGTCGAAGTGCATCCTGAGGACGCGCATGCCAACGGCTTGAGGGACTTCGCCCGCATTGTGACGGCGCACGGCGAAGGCATCTTTCGCGTTGCGTTGCGCGAAGGGCAGCAGCGCGGATCGCTGTTCGTGCCGATCCATTGGAGCGAGGAGACTGCGTCCTCGGCGCGCGCGTGCGAGCTCGTCGCGCCGCACACCGATCCTTATTCCGGACAGCCCGAGGCCAAGGGGACCCCGGCGTCCATCCTTCCGTTCGACTACGCGTATCGCGGCTTCGCGCTGACGCGGCAGCCGGTCGCGTTTCCGAACGGCACCTGGTGGGCACGCGTCGCGCTGTCCGGCGGCGTCGGCACTCTGCTCGCCACAAACGAGCGGCCCGAGCTTTGGCGCGATCGCGCGGCCGCGGCGGATAGTGAGCTTGCGGAATTCATCGACCGGCGCCGCGGCGTCTATCGTGCGACCGCATTTCGTGACGGCCGGCTCGAGAGCGCGCTGTTCCTTGGCCCTGCCGGGGCGGCACCGCATTGGGGTGCCGTGAAGGCGCTGTTCGACGCGAGCGCAATCACCGGCATCGAGCGCCGCATGCTGCTCTCGGGCCGCGCGGCCGACGGGCTTGCCGACACCGGCCCGGTGGTCTGCGCGTGCTTCGGCATCGGACTGAATGTCATTCGCGACGCGATCGGATCCAAGGCCGCGACCAGCGTCGAGGGGATCGGCAAGGTCCTGCGCGCAGGGACGAATTGCGGTTCCTGTCTGCCCGAACTGAAGAGGATCGTGCATGAGCATGCGCACGCCATCTGAGGCGCGGCCGCCGCGCATGGAGCCGCTCGCACGCCTGCCGGTATTTTACGCGCTCGCCGGCAAGCGTGTCGTCATCGTCGGCGGAAGCGCGGCCGCGGCCTGGAAGGCTGAGCTATTGAGCGCGGCGGGCGGGACGGTCGATGTCTACGCGGCAGAGCCGTCGGAGGAGATGACCGAGGTCGCCGCCAAGGCACCGCAGGGTCCGGTCACGATCCATCGCCGGGCGATCGCGGACGCGGATGCCGGCGGCTGCGCGCTCATCGTCGGGGCTTGCGCGGACGACCGCGAGGCCGCCGCGCTCGTTGCTTTTGCACGTTGCGCCGGGGTTCCGGTCAACGTGATCGACAAGCCGGCGTTTTGCGACTTCGCGTTCGGCGCGATCGTCAACCGCTCTCCGCTGGTCATCGGCATTTCGACCGATGGTGCCGCACCGGTGTTCGGCCAAGCGATTCGAGCCAAGCTCGAAGCTCTGATCCCGCGCGGTTTCGCGCGCTGGGCCGAGGCCGCGCGGGGCTGGCGCCCGCGTGTGCAGGCGCTTGCGTTGTCGTTCCGAGAACGCCGAAGCTTCTGGGAGCGTTTCACTGAGCGCGCCCTCGCGCAACCGAGCCGCGCGCCGGGTGAGACCGATATCGACGCGCTGATGGGCCAGGTACGCGGCATTGGTGACGAGACCGGGTCCGTCGTGCTTGTCGGTGCAGGTCCCGGCGACCCGGAGTTGCTGACGCTGCGCGCAGTCCGCGCGCTGCAAGCGGCGGACGTGATCCTGATCGACGACCTCGTCTCGCCGGAAATCCTCGACTTCGCACGTCGTGAGGCGAAGAAGATGATGGTCGGAAAGGCCGGACACGGGCCGGCATGCAAACAGGACGAGATCAACGCGCTGATGATCAAGCTCGCGAAATCCGGAAAGCGCGTCGTGCGACTCAAGGGCGGCGATCCGATGATCTTCGGACGGGCCGGGGAAGAGATCGCGGCCTGTCGCGCGGCCGGCATACCGGTCGAGGTGGTGCCTGGCATTTCGGCCGCGCAGGGCGCGGCATCGCGCCTGCTCGTCTCGCTTACGCACCGCTCGCACGCGCGCCGTTTGCAATACCTCACCGGCCACGACCGCGACGGTAAGCTGCCGCCCGACATCGATTGGCGCGCGCTTGCTGATCCGGCCGCGACCACCATCGTCTACATGCCGAAGAAGACGCTGCACGACTTGAGCGCGCGCGCCATCGCGGAAGGACTCGGCCCGGCGACGCCGGCGGTCGCGGTGGCGAATGCGACGCGGCAGGACGAGATGGTTATCGCCGGAACGATCGCCGGGATCGCCGACAAGATCGAAGAGGCAGCGCCCGCTGGTCCGGTGCTGCTGCTGATCGGACGCGCGCTGGCTCAGTTTGCGCATGCGGAAGAGGAATGCTCAGGTGCAATCCTTCGCTCGCCCATGCCGATAGGCTGTTCACATGCAGTTTGGTTCAATTGCAAGAATTGACTCAGGTTTTGCGGCATGCTCGCATCGGATCGTCGGTAATCAGGGGCACATTCATGAGATCCATGCTGAAATGCGCTGCCGCTTTCGCCGCGGTGGTGCTCGCCGCGCCGGCGATGGCGCAGACCAAGGTTTCGATTGCCATTTCGGGCTGGACCGGCTTCGCGCCGCTGACGCTCGCCAAGGAAGCCGGCATCTTCGCCAAGAACGGCCTCGACGTGACGATCAAGAAAATCCCGCAGGCCAGCCGTCATCTCGCCATCGCGTCCGGTGACGTGCAATGCGCCGCCACCACGGTCGAAACCTGGATCGTGTGGAACGCGAACGGCGTCGCCACCACGCAGATTTTCCAGCTCGACAAGTCATACGGCGCCGACGGCATGGTGGTGCGCAACAACATCGGATCCATCAAGGAGATAAAGGGCAAGCAGGTCGCGGCCTCCGCGCCCGGCACCGCGCCTTATTTCACGCTCGCGTGGTTTCTCAAGAAGAACGGGCTCTCGGTGAAAGACGTGACGGTCGTCAACATGGAGCCGGGTCCGGCCGCGCAGGCTTTCATCGCCGGCCAGAACGATGTCGCGATGACCTACGAGCCTTATCTGTCCGCGGTGCGCGAGAAGCCGGACGTCGGCAAGATCATTGCGACCACGCTCGACTATCCAATGGTGATGGATACATTCGGCTGCACGCCGAAGTTCATCGCGGAGAATGACGCGGCCGTGAAGGCGCTGACGAAGAGCTATTTCGACGCGCTCGACATGATCAAGAGCGATCAGGCCAAGGCCTACGAGATCATGGGTGCGGACGTGAAGCAGACCGGCGAGCAGTTCGGCAACTCGGCGAAATACCTGCGCTGGCAGGACAAGGCAGCGAACAAGACGTTCTTCACCGGCGAGTTTGGAACCTTCTCGAAGGAAGCCGCCGATCTGCTGTTGGAGATCGGCATCATCAAGGGGATCCCGGACCTCTCGAAGCTCGCGGATCCGAAATACGTGCAGTGATCGACGTTGCATTCTTGCTTTCCCCTCTCCCGCTTGCGGGAGAGGGTGGCGAGGTGCGCAGCACCGAGCCGGGAGAGGGGAGTGAACAATGAGCGGCCACTCTCCCGCCTCGCTTCGCTCGGCCCCCTCTCCCCGCTTCGCCGGGCGAGGGGAAGAAGCACGAGCGCCGTCGCGCTGAAACAATCGCCATGAAACCTCTCGTTCCTGTCTCGAACAGCGCCAAGGTCATCCTCGGCCTGCTCTTCTTCGTGCTGTTCTTCGCCGGCTGGGCGTGGGCGACGCTCGGCGGCTACGTGTCGAAAACCTTCCTCGCCGATCCGATCACCATGATCGAGGATGGGCGGCTGCTGCTGACCAAGCACGGCTTCCTGTTCGACATCGGCATGACGATCTGGCGCGTGCTCGGCGGCTTCATCATCGCGGCGCTGGTCGCGGTGCCGATCGGCGTGCTGATGGGCGCCTACAAGCCGATCGAAGCGTTCTTCGAGCCGTTCGTGTCGTTCGCGCGCTATCTGCCGGCGTCGGCGTTCATCCCGCTGCTGATCCTGTGGGC
>JAXDNZ010000238.1:0-2595 GCA_034669185.1 Hyphomicrobiales bacterium | reverse complement strand
ATCTCCAGCGCCATCTTGCGCGTCTCGTCCTTGAGCTTGTCGTCCGGCACGACCGTGTTGATGAGGCCGATCTCCAGCGCCTCACGCGCCGTCATCTTCTGGTTCCGGAACCAGATCTCCTTGGCCTTCTTCTTCCCGACGAGATCCTCGAGATACCAAGTGCCGTAGCCGGCATCGAAGGAGCCCATCATCGGGCCGACCTGGCGGAACACCGCGCTCTCCTTGGCGATGGTGATGTCGCACATCACCTGCAGCACATTGCCGCCGCCGACCGCAAAGCCGTTGACCGAGGCGATCACGGGCTTCTGCAGCCGGTCGATCGAGTCGTACATGTCGAGCACCGGGATCGTGCCGGCATACAGGAGGCTGTCCGGCATCCCCTCCTTGCGGCCGCCGAGGCAGAAGAAACGGTCCCCTGCCCCGGTCAGGACAATCACACGCGTGCGCGTCTCGCGCCGGATCGCGTTGATGCAATCGCGCACCTCGTGACACATGGTCGGCGTGAACATGTTGCCGTCGTGCGGGCGGTTGAGCGTGATCGTGCCGATGGGACCGTCTTCTTCGTAGAGGATGGTTTCGAAGGGCACGGGCGGTCTCTCCTTCTTTCCCTCGCCCCGCGAAGCGGGGAGAGGGTGGCTTCCAAGCACAGCGAGGAAGCCGGGTGAGGGGCATCTTTTCGAGCGAATGGTGAGTCCCCCTCACCCACTCGCTTCGCTCGCGACCTCTCCCCGCAAGCGGGGAGAGGTAAGAAAGTCACGCCTCGCCGACAACTTCATTCCGCAACACGCCGATTTCCGGGACCGTTATCTCGATCACATCACCGGCGTTGAGCCAGCGCGGCGGGTCGAAACGCGCGCCGGCGCCGGTCGGCGTGCCGGTGACGATGATGTCGCCGGGTTTGAGCGTGGTGAAGATCGTGATGTAGGCGAGCAGGTCCGCAAAGGTAAAGATCAGGCTCGCGGTCGTATCGTCCTGGCGCAATTCTCCGTTGACCTTGGTGGTGAGGTGCAGCGGCTTGGACAGGTCGATGGCGTCGGCGGTGACCATCCAGGGGCCGAGGCTGCCTGAGGCGTCAAAATTCTTGCCCTGCGTGACGTTGAACTTGGCGTGGCGGGTCCACTCGCGCGCAGTGCCTTCATTGCACAGCGTGTAGCCCGCGATGTGCTCGTGCGCGCGTTCCTTCGCGATGCGGCGGCCCTCCTTGCCGATCACCAGCGCGATTTCACCCTCATAGTCGAACTGCTCGGTGACTTTGGGCTTGATCAGCGGCTGGCCCGAACCGGTAAAAGAGCCCGGCGTGCGGAAGAACATGCTCGGATACTTCGGCCGCTCAGAGCCGTCCCGGTATTCCTCGTTGCGGTTGGCGTAGTTGACGCCGATGCAGAGGATCTTCTCCGGAAACAGCACCGGGCGCAGCAGCGTGACGTCGCGCAGCGCCACATCGGGCTTCTCGCCCGCCGCGACCTTCGCCTCGCCGAGCGCCCCTGCGCGCAAGAGATCCAGCAGGCTGGGGTGGGACAGATGCATGGCCAGATCGACGATGCCGTCGCCGACAACGGCGCCGTAGCTGGTGCGGCCGTGGGCAGCGAATGTCGCGATCCTCAAGGCTGACGTCCCGGTTGGCGCGTCGCTTGACGCGCGTGGTCGGCTCGCCCAGAACATGAGAAAATTCGTAACCGCCGTCAACGCTGCGCGTTCGACGGCAAGCCTTGCGAGGAACCCATGCCGCACGTGATCGTCGAATATTCGGCCAACATCGAGGCCGAGATTTCGCCGCAGCGTCTGGTCGAGGAATTGCACCAGGCTGCGATCGCGAGTGGCATCGCCGAGCCGATCGCGGTGCGCACCCGGCTGATGCGTCGCGAGCACTTCCGCGTCGGCGATGGAAGTCCTGAGAACGCCTTCGTTCACATCGACATCCGCGCCCGCAAGGGCCGCACGCTCGAGCAGAAAAAGGCAGCCGTGCAGGCGCTCTACGACCAGGCCAACAAGACGCTCGAGCCGGTATTCCGGGCACGTCCGCTCGCGCTCACCGTCGAGATCCACGAGATCGACCCGGAGACGCGGCTGTTGCGCAACGGCATGCGCGAGCGCGGCGCAGCCGCCGGCAAAGCCAGCGCCGCATGAGCGCCGCGCTCGACAAGACGATCGCGCGCGCGGAAGGATTTTTGCAGCGCTTCCGCGAAAATCCGGTCGCGCATCTGATCGACGGCAAACAGGATGCCGGCAGCGGCGCGACGTTCGAGACGCACTCTCCGATCGACAACACCGTGATCGCGAAGGTCGCGCGCGGCGGGGCGGCCGAGATCGACCGCGCCGCGAAAGCCGCCACGAAGGCGTTCCGCACCGGCTGGTCGCGCACCACCGGCGATGAGCGCCGCAGGCTGCTGCACAGGATCGCCGACGCGATCGAGGCGCGCGCCGACGAGATCGCGCTGGTCGAATCTACCGAGACCGGGCAGCCGATTCGCTACATGACGAAGGCGGCCGTGCGCGGCGCGGAAAATTTCCGTTTCTACGCCGTCCGCGCGCCGGGCGCGAATGACGGCCTGTCGCTGCCGACCGACACGCATCTCAACTACACCATCCGCCAGC
>JAXDNZ010000237.1:0-2802 GCA_034669185.1 Hyphomicrobiales bacterium | reverse complement strand
GATCGAGGCAGCGGTCGCGGCAGCGCGCAAGGCGCAATCCGAGTGGAAGCGCGTGTCGGTGGCGGAGCGCGGACGGATTCTGTCCAAGGCTGTCGACGCGATGCTGGCGATGCGCGACGAGATCGCGCCGGAGCTGGCCTGGCAGATGGGCCGCCCGATCCGCTACGGCGGCGGCGAGCTTGGCGGTTTCGAGGAACGCGCACGCGCGATGATCGCGCTCGCCGAAAGCGCGCTCGGCAATATCGTCCCTGAGCCCAAGCCTGGTTTCAAACGTTACGTTTCGCGCGAGCCCGTCGGCGTCGTGCTCACCGTGGCGCCATGGAATTATCCGTACCTGACGGCGGTGAATTCGATCGTGCCCGCTTTGATGGCCGGCAATGCCGTTCTTCTCAAGCATGCCGCGCAGACGCTGCTGGTCGGCGACCGCTTCCAGGCCGCGATGGACGAGGCGGGATTGCCGAAAGGCCTGTTTCGCACATTGACGCTCTCGCATGACGACACGACGAAGCTGATCGGCTCGGGCGGGATCGATCAAGTGTGCTTCACCGGCTCGGTCGGGGCAGGGAAGAAGATCGAGCAAGCGGCAGCTGGCACGTTCGCCGGCGTGGGCTTGGAACTGGGCGGCAAGGACCCGGCCTATGTGCGGCCGGATGTGGACCTCAACCACGCGGTCGAGAACATTGTCGACGGCGCGTATTTCAATTCCGGCCAGTGCTGTTGCGGCATCGAGCGCGTCTATGTGCACGCCGACGTGTACGACCGGTTTGTCGACGGATTCGTGAACCTGACGAAGCAGTACGTGCTCGAGGATCCGCTCGACCAGAAGACGACGCTTGGGCCGATGGCGCAGCCGCGCCTCGCCGCGACGGTGCGCGATCACATCCGCGAAGCGGTCGCCAAAGGCGCGCGCGCCCTGATCGACACGAAGGCCTTCGCACGCGACAAGACCGGCTCGACCTACGTGGCGCCGCAGGTTCTGGTGGGCGTCGATCACACCATGAAGGTCATGATGGACGAGACCTTCGGTCCCGTCGTCGGCATCATGAAGGTCGCGGACGACGCCGAGGCGATCGGGCTGATGAATGACTCGCCATATGGTCTCACGGCGTCGATCTGGACCAAGGATATGGACGCCGCCGAGCGCATCGGCCGCGAGATCGACACCGGCACCGTTTACATGAACCGGGCCGACTATCTGGACCCGGGCCTCGCATGGACCGGCGTGAAGGACACCGGCCGTGGCGCGACCCTGTCGCGCATCGGCTACGAGTCGCTGACGCGGCCAAAGAGCTATCACTTGAGGGAAGTATGACGATCGAACTCCGCGGCAACTGGAATTACCCGACCACGGTGCGCTTCGGCGCCGGGCGCATCGGCGAACTTGGCGAGCATGTGAAAGCCGT
Organism: Hyphomicrobiales bacterium; assembly: GCA_034669185.1. Classification (GTDB taxonomy): domain Bacteria; phylum Pseudomonadota; class Alphaproteobacteria; order Rhizobiales; family Xanthobacteraceae; genus PALSA-894. Next base: position 1,399 of record JAXDNZ010000237.1, on the reverse strand, counting down.
GGGCATCAAGAACCCGCTGTTCGTCACAGACCCGGTCGTCGCCAAGATGCCGATGACGGCGAAGGCGATGGAGACGCTCAGCGCTGCCGGTATTGCGGGCAGCCTCTTCTCCGATGTTCAGCCCAATCCGGTCGAGGCGAACATCGCGGCCGGCGTCGCGGCGTTCAAGGCCGGTGCACACGACGGCGTGGTGGCGTTCGGCGGCGGGTCGGCGCTCGATGCCGGCAAGCTGATCGCCTTCATGAAGGGCCAGACACGGCCGGTGTTCGACTTCGAGGACGTCGGCGACTGGTGGACGCGCGCGGATGCCGGCGTGATCGCGCCGATCGTCGCGGTGCCGACGACGGCGGGTACCGGATCGGAGGTCGGCCGCGCGGCCGTCGTCACCAACGGGAAGACGCACACCAAGAAGATCATCTTTCATCCAAAAATGCTGCCGAAGGTGACGATCTGCGATCCGGAGCTGACCGTCGGCATGCCGCCGATCATCACGGCCGGAACCGGCATGGACGCGTTCTCGCACGCGCTGGAAGCCTACTGCGTGCCGAGCTATCACGCGCTCGCCGACGGCATCGCGGTCGAGGGCGTGCGGCTGGTGAAGGAGAACCTCGTCGCGGCGGTGAAGGACGGCACCAACATCGTGGCGCGCGCCCACATGATGGCGGCGGCCGCGGCGGGCGCGACGGCATTCCAGAAAGGCCTTGGCGCGATCCATGCGCTCTCGCATCCCGTGGGGGCGCTCTACGACACCCATCACGGGCTCACCAACGCGGTGTTCGTTCCTTACGTGCTGGCGTTCAATCGCAAGGCGATCGACGACAAGATCAGGCGGCTCGCCGCCTACATCGGGCTGCGGCCGAACTTCCGCGCTTTCATGGATTTCGTGCTGGAACTGCGCGAGCAGGCCGGCATCCCGCACACGCTCGCCGGCCTGAAGGTCGGCGACGACAAGGTCGATACGATCGTCAAGATGGCGCCCGAGGACCCGACTGCCGGCGGCAATCCGGTCAAGCTCGACCGCCGTGCTGCGCGCACGATCTTCATGCGCGCGCTGGAGGGACGGGTCTAGCCGTAGCGCCGCGCAAGGCTCTCGGGCTTCGCGCCGAAGAAGTAGGCGAGCCTTAAGCGCCACATCAGCAGGATCGTGCGCACGACGCCGCGCTCCTCCCAGCGCCGGCCGGAGGTGGTGACGCGCGCGCGCAGGCACAGCGGCCGGGACACGCGCTTCAGGTTGCGCGCCAGGGTGATGTCTTCCATCAGCGCGATGTTCGGGAATCCGCCCACGGCGGCGAACACACCACGCGAAACGAACATCGCCTGATCGCCGGTCGCGATACCGGTGAGGCGCGAACGCGCGTTCATGAAGAACGCGATGACCGGGAACAGCGGATGCGCGCCC
>JAXDNZ010000236.1:0-2956 GCA_034669185.1 Hyphomicrobiales bacterium | reverse complement strand
TGCTCCGCGATCACCTGCGCGACCTGGGCGAGCGAGCCCGGTTCGTTGACCGAATGCACCTTGATCTGCGCCGGAAATCGCTGCGGGCTGCTCTCCTCGATGTCCCAGCGCACATCGAGCCAGCGTTCGGGCGTGTCCTCGAATTCCTTCAGCGCCTCCGACTGGATCGGATAGATCGTGATCCCCTCGCCCGGGATCATGATGCCGACGATGCGGTCGCCCGGCACCGCGCCGCCATTCGGCGCGAAGCTGACCGGCAGATCGCCGGTCACGCCGCGGATCGGGATCGCGCCGTCGCTCTCGCCTTCCGGTACCTTGAAGATCAGCGCCTTGGCCTTGCGCAGGCCGAACCAGCCGCTTTCCGCTTTCGGCGTCGGGGCGCGCGCGACGCGCTCCTCCTTGTAGTCGGGATACATGGCGCGCACGACGTCGGAGGCTTTCATCTCGCCGCGCCCCACCGCCGCCATCACTTCATCGACGGACGCGCGCGCCAGACGCGGCAGCGCGCCGCGAAGCTTGTCGTCCGAATAGTCCTTCTTGGCGCGCTGGAACAGCCGCTCGACCATGCGGCGTCCAAATCCGACATATTGCGTGCGCACCGCCGTGCGGGTCGCGCGCCGGATCGCCGCGCGCGCCTTGCCGGTGACGACGACGGACTCCCATGCGGCCGGCGGCGCGGTCTGCGTTTTCGAGGTGGTGATCTCCACCTCGTCGCCGTTCTGCAATTCCGAGACGAGCGGCGCGATCTTGCCGTTGATCTTGGCGCCGATCGCGCTGTTGCCGACGTCGGTATGCACCGAATAGGCAAAATCGATTGCGGTTGCTTTGCGCGGCAGCGCGATCAGGCGCCCCTTGGGGGTGAAGCAGAACACCTGATCGTGGAACAGCTCGAGCTTGGTGTGCTCGAGAAATTCTTCCGGATTGGAGCCCTCCGCCAGCAGCTCGATCGTGTGCCGCAGCCACGCATAGGCGCTCGACTCGCGCGACAGCATCTCGGAGGGCGAACCGTGGCCGTCCTTGTAGAGCGCATGCGCGGCGATGCCGTATTCGGCGATCTCGTGCATCGCGCGCGTGCGGATCTGCAGCTCGACGCGCTGCTTGCCCGGCCCGACCACCGTGGTGTGCAGCGAGCGATAGTCGTTCTGCTTCGGGATCGAGATGTAGTCCTTGAAGCGCGTCGGCACCATCGGCCAGGTCGTGTGCACGATGCCAAGCGCCTGGTAGCAATCGTCGGTCTTGTCGACGAGCACGCGATAGCCGACCAGATCGGACAATTGCTCGAAGCCGATCGACTTGCGCTCCATCTTGCGCCAGGTCGAGTATGGCCGCTTCTGCCGTCCCTTGACCTTGGCGACAATACCGCGATCGGCGAGCTTCTTGGTGAGCTGGCGTTCGATTTCGGTGACGACCTGCTGATTGCGCGCCGCAAGCGCCGCGAGCCGCTCGCTGATCACCCGAAAGGCTTCAGGGTTGAGCTCGCCGAACGCCAGGTTCTCCAGTTCCTCGCGCATCTCGTGCATGCCCATGCGGCCGGCGAGCGGCGCATAGATGTCGAGCGTCTCTTCCGCCGTGCGCCGGCGCGCCTCGGGCGGCATGAAATCGAGGGTGCGCATATTGTGCAGCCGGTCGGCGAGCTTGATCAGCAGCACGCGCACGTCGGCGGCGATCGCGAGCAAAAGCTTGCGCAGGTTCTCGGCCTGCTTCGCCTCGCGCGTGACCAGGTCGAGCTTCTTCAGCTTGGTGAGGCCGTCCACCAGCGAACCGATCTCCGGCCCGAACGTCTGGTCGATCTCGGCGCGCGTCGCCTCGGTGTCCTCGATCGTGTCGTGCAGCAGCGCCGCGACGATGGTCGCGTCGTCGAGCTTGAGATCGGTCAGGATCGCGGCGACTTCGAGCGGGTGGGAAAAGTACGGATCGCCCGAGGCGCGCGTCTGTGTCCCGTGCGCCTTCATGGCGTAGACGTAGGCGCGGTTGAGCAGGTCCTCGTTGGCTTTGGGATTGTAGTGCTTGACCTTCTCGATCAGGTCGTACTGCCGCATCATCCGCGACCGGCGGCTCTTCTTCGGCTCCTCGGCCTCGGCCGGCGCGATCGGCGGCGCAGGCTCCACCGCGCGCTGCGATGGGCGCTGGTTCTGCTGACGCGGCAGATCCGTTTGCGTACGCGCCATGTCAATCCTTCTGGCGCCGCCGCACAGACGCCGCGGCGCAGCAAAAGGATATCACGGTATGTCGCGGCCGCGCCAAGCCGTTTGGATAAGGATTGCCGAAAGAAAAACGGCCCGGACGTTGCCGGGCCGTGACCGAATTCGTCGATCCGACGAGGCCTTAGAGATCCTCGTCGCCGACTTCGCTCTCCGGCTCGGGCTTCTCCTCGGGAGGGGCAAGGCCTTCCAGGCCCTTGAGCAACTCTTCCTCGGTCATGCGGTCGACCGTGACCTCGGTGTCGTCGGCATCGACGCCCTCGCCTGCCGCGCCGATCAGCGGCACCGACTCGGGCTCCGGCTCGTCGACCTCGACGTACTTCTGCAGCGAGTGGACCAGCTCTTCCTTCAGGTCGCCGGGGGAGATGGTCTCGTCGGCGATCTCGCGCAGCGCCACCACCGGGTTCTTGTCGTTGTCGCGCTCGATCGTGATCGGCGCGCCCGACGAAATCGTGCGCGCGCGGTGGCTCGCCAAGAGAACGAGGTCAAAACGGTTTTCAACCTTATCAATGCAATCCTCGACGGTGACACGGGCCATCGGCTCGTCGCTCCTTGTGGACAAATGTGTGCGAAAGTTGACGGTTAGGTATTCTGCTCGCGGCAAAAGCGCAAGCGTGAACTTTTGGGCTTGGCGCCGTGGCGGGCCTCTGTTACCCAGATTCAGGGAACCGGGTTCGGCCCTTAACGTCATTGAGACCGATTGCGAGAGCCGGCTCGGATTTCTGTCCTCGGCCTTGATTAGAACAAGTGCCGAC
>JAXDNZ010000235.1:0-4521 GCA_034669185.1 Hyphomicrobiales bacterium | reverse complement strand
CTTTGCGGCCTTCGCAACACCAAGATCGGGCGGAGAACGCGGGGTTCACCGGTTGGTTCCTGTGGCGGCCGAATTTTTTTCTGGGGACGGGCGACGACAAGGTTCGGCCCGGCGCTCTTTTCGTGCTCCCGCCCTTGGGCGCCTCGCCCCAAATGCATGATTGGCTTATCATCTCGCCATGAACGTGCAGACCAAGCCGCGCATGAGCGTGGACGAATTTCTCGACTGGGCGGTAGGGCGGCCCGGTCGCTACGAGTTGTTCCGCGGCGAGGTGTTCAAGATGTCGCCAGAAACGGTCGGACACGCGGACATCAAGGGCTCTGTCTACCTCGCTCTGGTTTCCGCCATCCGGCGAAGCGGCACTCCGTGCCACGCTCTGCCCGACGGCGTGATTATCCGAATCGATGAAACGACGGCCTATGAGCCGGACGCGCAGGTCTATTGCGGAGAGAAGCCGAAAAGGACCGCGCTGGAAGTCACTGATCCCGTCATCATCGTCGAAGTTTTGTCGCCGTCTACGCAACGCGTTGACGTCTCGCTGAAGCTCGCCGGCTACTTCCGGCTGCCAAGCGTTGCGCATTACCTGATCGTCGACCCGACACAGCCCAGTGTCATCCATCATTCGCGCGGCAGCGGCGACACGATCATCACGCGGATCGTCACCGCGGGCCGCATCGCGCTCGATCCGCCCGGGCTCGAACTCGATCTTGCGGATATTTACGCGTGATGCCTCACGCGAAGTACTTGTCCCACATGGTGTTGCGGAAGCGCAGCTGCGGATCGTAGTGCCGCTTCTTCGCGGTGAACTCCTCGACGCGCGGATAGGCGGCGCGCAACTGGTCGGGCCGCGCGTGCAGGCGGTAGGGCAGATAATAGCTGCCGCCAACGGCAAGCACCTGGTCGATCAGCCGCTCGGTCATGCGGCGCATCCCTTCCTCGCCGTCCGCCGTCATCTGTTGCGGGAACAGCATCACCAGCGCGATGCGCGTGCCTCCCGCGTAGGCGAGCGTGCTGGCGGTGTCGGCCTCGACGTAGCGCAGCGTGACGTTGAGGAGATCCTGGCCGGAGGCGGGAATCGTCTCGCGGCAGGCGGCAAGGAAGTCCGCGAAACGTTCCGGGGCCACGAAATATTCGTGCAGGATGTCGGTGCGGCGCCGGTCGTGGTCGGCGAGCGCGGCAACCGGATAGTTCAGGATGGCGTTGCGCGTCACGGGCTTCAGGCCGGCGACGCGCGGGCCGAGCGCCGTTTCGAAATACCAGCGCTGGCGCTTGGCGCGCTCCGATCCGGTCTGCGCGCGGAAGACCTGGCGCGAAATCATGCGGAACACATCCGAGGTGCGCGGCGGCGGCAACGGCGCGGGCTGGTTGGCGCTCGGCCGGTACGACACGAGCAGCGACTCGCCGAGGTAGTTCTCGCGCGCCAGCGAGAGACGCCCATAGGCCATGCGCACATCTTTTTCGCGCGCGATGGCCGTGAAACGCGCCGCGAACTGCGTCGACGGCATCACCTCGTAACGCGGGCTGAGCAACACGTTGTCGGCGACGTCGAGCTCGGCATCGATCAGGACGCCGAACAGCCCGTAGCCGCCGAGCGCGAGAGAAAACAGCTCCGCATTCTCGGTACGCGAGCAGGTCATCACCGTTCCGTCCGCCAGCATCGCCCGGAACGAGCGCAGCGTCGCGCCGAACGGCCCGTACGGCACCGGCCAGCCATGCGCGTTGACGCAGAGCGTGCCGCCGACGCTGAAGTCGTGGTTCGACTGCGTCACCATCGGCGACAAGCCCAGCGGATCCAGCGCCGCGATCACGTCGCGCCAGCGCGCCCCGGCGCGCACGCGCACGGTCCGCCGCGCGCTGTCGGGTTCGATCACGGGCGCGGCGAGCGACGCCGCGAAGCCGTCGCGCATCAAGCTCTGGCCGCCCATCGAATGGCGCGCGCCGCCGACGCAGACCGGGCGCCCTTGGGCCGCGGCGTCGCGCAGCAGCGCGCGCAATGCGTCGATCAGCGCCGCGTCATCGCCACTGCGCAGGATCGCGTTGCGCGCGACCGGCACCGGATTGAGCCGGCTCGCATCGTTGAGGATGATGTCGGGCCGCTCCGGCTGCGCGGCAGCGCTTGCCCGCGCCGGAAGCGCAAGCGCGGCGGCGGCAGTGAGCGTAAACTGGCGGCGCGAGAGCGTCGGCATGCCGCATGATAGCGGCGGATCGGCGCATTTGCTCGCCCGCTCCGATGGCTGTAAGCCTCACGGCCAAATGCCGCGGGCCGGTCTTGCTCACCCCTGAACTGAAATCCCTCATCGCCGGGAAGGTCGCCGCGCTTCGCTCGGAAGCGGGGCTCGCGACGATTCTCGACGGCATCGGCGAGGGCTTTTACGCGGTCGACCGCGACTGGCGCATCGTCCTGTTCAACGGCGAGGCGGCGCGGTACTTCCGCTGCGCGCCCGAGGACATGCTGGGCCGCATCCTGTGGGAGACCTTTCCGGGGGCGCGCGCGACCGGCCTCGGGCAGCTCTTCGTGAAGGTCATGGAGGGCCGCGAGACCATCCGGTCCGAGACCGAGTCCGTCATCTTCGGCGGCCGCTGGCTCGCCTACCGGCTGTTTCCGCTCGGCGACGGCATGGGCATCGTGTTCCGCGACATCACCGATAGGAAGCGCGCCGAGGAGCAGCGCGATCTCCTGATCACGGAGCTCGATCACCGCGTCAAGAACACGCTTGCGACCGTGCAGTCGATCGCCGCGCAGACCTTCCGCGGCACCGGCATCGACCCGGCCGTGCAGCGTACGTTCGAGGCGCGCCTGATCACGCTGAGCAACGTGCACGGCATCCTGACGCAGCAGAGCTGGGACTCGGCCGACCTGCACGACGTGGTGTGGTCGGCGCTGCGCCCGCACAGCGCGCCCGACCGCGAGCGCTTCACCGTTGAGGGGCCGGACCTGCGCCTCGGACCGAAAAGCGCGGTGGCGCTCTCGATGGCGGTGCACGAGCTCTGCACCAACGCGATCAAATACGGTGCGCTGTCCTCCGACGCAGGCCATGTCGCCGTGCGCTGGGAGGTCGCCGGCGACCGCCTGCGCTGGCAATGGCGCGAGAGCGGCGGGCCGCCCGTCGCGACGCCGACGCGCACGGGGTTCGGCTCGCGCATGATCGAGCGCGCGCTCGCGACGCAACTGTCCGGGCAGGTCGCGATCGCCTACGAGCCGGCGGGCGTGGTCTGCACCATCGATGCGCCGTTGGCGGCGATCCGCGACCACGGCGAGACGTAAGCACTCTCGATCCCGTCACGCAGAACGGTAAGAAGCTGCAGTAGTAGGTTTGGCCGTAGCCCGCATGAGCGTCAGCGACATGCGGGAGCTTTCAAGCTGAAGGGCCCGACCCCGCATATCGCTTCGCTCATGCGGGCTACGATTGCCCGCTCAGGCGCGGCAGGTCTGCAACACCTTCGAGAAAAGCGCCGCGAATTCGGCTTTTCTGGGCACATGCGGGTTGCCGCACGCCCCGAATCTTGATTGTTTTTTCACCGTGATCGCAGGTCACCGCTGAGAAACGGCGGGGCTCGCGGTATCATCGGCGTTGGGACAATCGACCCGTGCGTTTTGGGGCGCGCGGCTGATCGGGCAGGGGAAATTCATGCAGTACGTCCGTCCGTTAGCGGGACTTTCGCTCGCGGCCGCCGTCGTGGCTTGCCTCGGCGGCGCGCCCGCGCAGGCGCGCGAGGTCGTGGCCTTCCGCGACAACACGGTCTCGGCCGGCACGGTGCTGGTCCGCACCCATGAGCGGCGCCTCTACTACGTGATCGGCGACGGCCGCGCGATCCGCTATCCGGTCGGCGTCGGCATGGGCGGCAAGCAGTGGGCCGGCACCACGCGCATCGACGGCAAGTATCTCAAGCCCGCATGGTCGCCGCCGAAGGACGTCAAGCGCGACAAGCCGAGGATTCCCGACGTGATCGCCGGCGGTTCGCCGAAAAACCCGATGGGCGCCGCCGCGTTGACGCTGGCCGGCGGCGAATACGCGATCCACGGCACCAACATGCCGGGCTCGATCGGCGGCTTCGTGTCCTATGGCTGCATCCGCATGTTCAACCAGGACATCGTCGACCTCTACGGCCGTGTCAGTCTCGGCACGACCGTGGTGGTGGTGCGCTAGCCCTGCCGCGTAGCGGCGAAGTTTTCGGCGGATGTGACGCGAACCGTCACGCTTTTGCTTCGTTAGACTGCCAGACATGATTCGGCGGCCCGTTCCGGGACCTCGGAGCGGGCCACTCTGATGTTTGGACAGGCAAGTCTGTAACGATGACTCCCGCGACGCGACGTGGCGCACCTGCCGAGGTCCCCGGACTGGCGGCGCGACGCATCGCGGCGGACATCCTCGACAACGTGCTCCGCCGGCATCGTCCGCTCGACGGCGAACTCGACGGTGCCGACGCGCATCCCGGGCTTCCGGCGCTGGCCGATCGCGACCGGGCGCTCGTGCGCATGCTCACCGCCACCGTGCTGCGCCGGCTCGGCACGCTGCGCCA
>JAXDNZ010000234.1:0-4444 GCA_034669185.1 Hyphomicrobiales bacterium | reverse complement strand
CTCGACCGTGCCGGGTTCGTAGTCGACGGTGATCGGCGTGCGGCCGGTGATGAAGTCGAGCCGGTTCACCGCCTCGTTGTGCATGCGCACGAAATCGAAGCTCTTGGTCGAGCCGAGATGGTTGTTGAACGCGACGCACGGCGAAATGACGTCGATGAAGGCCGCGCCCCGGTGCTCGATCGCCGCCTTGATGATCGGAACGAGCTGTTCCTTGTCGCCGGAGAACGACCGCGCCACGAAGGTGGCACCCAGCTGCATCGCCATCGCAACGAGATCGATCGATGAATCGTTGTTGATCGCGCCGCGCTTCGCCTTCGAGCCGCGGTCTGCGGTCGCCGAGAACTGGCCTTTGGTCAGGCCGTACACGCCGTTGTTCTCGACGATGTAGACCATGTTCACGCCGCGCCGGATCGCATGCGCGAACTGCCCGAGCCCGATCGAGGCCGAATCGCCATCGCCCGAGACGCCGAGATAGATGAGATCGCGGTTGGCGAGGTTGGCGCCCGTCAGCACCGAGGGCATGCGCCCGTGCACCGAGTTGAAGCCGTGTGACTGGCCGAGGAAATAGGTTGGCGTCTTCGACGAGCAGCCGATGCCGGAGAGCTTCGCCACCCGATGCGGCGGCAGCGCGAGCTCGAAGCAGGCCTCGATGATGGCGGCCGAGATCGAATCGTGGCCGCACCCCGCGCACAAAGTCGAGACCGAGCCTTCGTAGTCGCGGTGGGTATAACCGAGCGCGTTTTTCGGCAGCGCGGGATGATGGAATTTCGGTTTGACGATGTAGGTCATGGCTCACGCTAGCGAGATTCCCCTGCGATTTCCAGTGGCTAAGCTGCCGAAACGCACATGTCGTGCGGTGGCGGAACCCGCGGGCGCCGATCCGCATTGTCGCCCGTTGCGAGACTTCCGGTGCTAAGAAGCCCATGCCAAGCGAGCCTTGGCGCGCCGCTGCGTGGCCCGCAGGAGCCGTCCCCTGAGTCCCACGGACCGTGTCAGCCCCGTCTCCCCGCTCAGGCTCAGCATGCCGGCGCTCGCCGTTGCGGCCTATTGGTCGTGCCTGCTGGTCGCCTTTGTCGCGCTTCGGCTGAACCTCTCCGACGTCCTCTTCAACATCGACGAACTGATCCCGATCAAGGTCTCGGAGGCGATGCGGGCGCGCGATCAACTCGACCCGAACTGGAAATTCGCCGACCTGCCGTGGTTCTGGAACCGGGATCAGTACAACTTCTATTTCTACAACATCGTCGCCCACGGGACGGTGACGCTCGGTTCCTGGCTCGGCGCCGCGCCGCTGCCCGCGTTGCGCCTCGCCAATGTGGTGCTTCAGCTCTGCGCGCTGGGGTTTGCGGTCGACGCGCTGCGGCGGCTCGGCACCGGCGCCTTCGGCGTGGCGGTCGGCGGCGCGCTGCTCGCGGTCGCGCCAGGCTTGGTGCAGGACGCCGGAATGGCGCGCCCGGAGAGCCTGCTCTACCTCGTGAGTGCCGTACATGTGTGGATCCTGACGCTGCGACTTGGCGAATTGAAGCGCGCGCTGTTGTTCGGGCTCGCTCTCGGGGTCGGCTGCGCCATCAAGGTGACCTACCTGACGACCGGGTCTCTCCTGATGATTGCGTGGCTGTTGTCATGGGACGTGCGGTCCTGGCTTCTCGGGACTGTCGCCCTTTGCGCCGGCGTTGCCCTCGGCTTCGCGATGGCCGCTCCATATGCGGTTCTCCATCCCGGCGTGTTCATGGACGGGCTTGCGGCGCTAGCCGAGACCTATAACAGCGGCCTGCCGCCGCATTCGCTGCCGCAATTCGACCTGCTGAAACAGGCGCGATGGATCAGCGGATATTTTCTCCAGCTCTATGGTCCGGTTCTGGCGGCCGCCCTGGCGGCGCCGTTTCTCCTCGCGGGGCGTCAGCGCCGCGTGGCCGTGGCCGCCGTCGTGTTCGCCGCTCTGGTCCTCGTCTACTTCATCGGAAAAGCGGTTTTCTTCGAACGCAACTTCTCCCACGTGCTGATTCCGCTGCTCCTGACCGCCGCGCTCGCGGTCGCGGCGCTGCGGTCATTTGCGTGGCGGTTCGCCGCGACGGCGCTGCTGGTGTTTTACATGGGGTATTGGTCGGCCCAGATCGCCATGGCCACGCATGATCGCGATACCGCCGTCGCCCGTTTCGAGGCCGCGAACGGACTAGCCCCCAGCGAGCGACTGCCGTTTGACACCTCCGTCGACCGGAAGGTGCCGGGGCGCTGCGACACGGTCGCGTTAATCGATCACAATGACCAGTGGAGCGGCGATTTCCTGGCGCAGCTCGAAGCCCAAGGCTACCGGCCGATCGCGCGCTACCGCGGCCGCTTCGGCGCGCTCGTCACGAGTACGCTGCACACCTATCTGGACAGCGACGTGCACTATCTGCGCTGTCCGGACTCGAAGCGCTAAAGCTTGATCCGCAGGCGTTGAAACATTCTCCGCCCATTCCCGCGCAGCGGGAATCCAGGGCCAAAAACTGGGTCCCCGCCTTCGCGGGGACGAGCGGAGTCAAGCTCAACCGCTAGGAAACCACTTTCCGCAGCGGCGTCACCTTCAGGGCATCGAGATGATCGCCGATCGTATTGGCGATGAAGCGCGCCGTGATCGGCGTGCCGTCGTAATGCACGACCGGCACGAGGCGCATCGGGTCGATATTGCCCTCGTTGACGATCAGGGTGCGCAACTGGCTGTCGCGGTTCTGCTCGACCACGAACACGAAGTCATGGTCGGCGATGAAGTCGTTGACGTCCTGGTGGAACGGGAACCCGCGCACCCGCAGCATATCGAGCGGGACGCCGCGCGACGCGATCATGGGGATCGCCTCGTCCATCGCGGGGGAGGTCGAGCCGTAATAGATCGCACCGTATTTCGCGGGCTTGTCGGCGTCGCGACGGAGCGGACGCGGCACGAGGTCCTTCGCGGTCTCGAACTTGCGCAGCAACCGCTGCATGTTGTCGGCGTAGGGCCCGCCTTCCTCGGTATAGCGCGCATAGCGGTCGCGCGAGGTGCCGCGCGTGAAGAATGAGCCTTTGGTCGCGTGCGTGCCGGGCAGCGTGCGGAACGGAATGCCGTCATTGTCGACGTCGAGATAGCGGCCGAAATCCTTGCCCGCCTCGAGCATCGCGGCGGTCATGATCTTGCCGCGGTCGTAGACGCGCGTGTCGTCCCATTTCAGCGGGCGGCAGAGGCGATGGTTCATGCCGATGTCGAGATCGAGCATGACGAAGATCGGCGTCTGCAGGCGGTCCGCGAGGTCGAACGCCTGCGCGGTCATCTCGAAGGCTTCGGCCGGATCTTCGGGAAACAGCATCACGTGCTTGGTGTCGCCGTGCGACGCGTAGGCGCAGCTCAACAGGTCGCATTGCTGCGTGCGCGTCGGCATGCCGGTCGAGGGGCCGGCGCGCTGCACGTCGACGATGACCGCGGGGATTTCCGCGAAGTAGGCAAGGCCGAGGAACTCCTGCATCAGCGAGATGCCGGGGCCGGAGGTCGCCGTGAAGGAGCGTGCGCCGTTCCACGCGGCGCCGATCACCATACCGATCGAGGAGAGCTCGTCCTCGGCCTGGATGATCGCGTAGCGGTTCTTCTTGTTGCCGTCGGAGCGATAGCGCGAGCAGTGACGCTGGAACGCCTCGGCGAGCGAGGAGGACGGCGTGATGGGGTACCACGCGCATACCGTCGCGCCGCCGTAGACGGCGCCGAGTGCCGCCGCGCTGTTGCCCTCGATGAAAATGCGGTCACCGACCGCGTTGGATTTCTTCAGCCGCAGCCCGATCGGGCAGTCGAGGTTCATCGTCGCGTAGTCACGGCCGAGATGGAGCGCGTGCACGTTCGGCTCGATCAGTGTGTCTTTCGAGCGGAACTGCTCGGCGATCAGCTTCTCGATCGCGCCGATGTCCATGTCGAGCAGTGCGGCGAGGGCGCCCACATAGATGATGTTCTTGAACAGCTGGCGCTGGCGCGGGTCGATGTATTCGCGATTGCAGATCGCAGTGAGCGGCACGCCGATGACAGTGATGTCGTCGCGAAAGCGCGAGGGCGGCAGCGGCTTGGTGTTGTCGTAGAAGAGGTAGCCGCCCTTTTCGATCGAGGCGACATCCTTGTCAAAGGTCTGCGGATTCATCGCGACCATCAGGTCGACGCCGCCGCGCGCGCCCAAATGACCGGCTTCGGTCACCCGCACCTCGTACCACGTCGGCAACCCTTGAATGTTCGACGGGAAGATGTTGCGCGGGCTGACCGGCACGCCCATGCGCATGACCGAGCGCGCGAACAACTCGTTCGCGCTCGCCGAGCCTGAGCCGTTGACGTTCGCGAACCGGACGACGAAGTCGTTTACGCTCTCGATCGGCATGCCTGTTCCGCGTTCGTCATTTCGATGTAGTACTTCTGCATGTCCCAGGCGCCCGTGGGACAACGCTCCGCGCACAG
>JAXDNZ010000233.1:0-3369 GCA_034669185.1 Hyphomicrobiales bacterium | reverse complement strand
CGCGACGCTGTACGAAAAGCTCAATCACAATTTCCTGCGCGACATCATGCCGGTCGCAGGCCTGATCCGCTTTCCCAATGTCGTGGTGGTCAACCCGTCCGTGCCGGTGAACTCGATCCCCGAGCTCATCGCCTATGCGAAGGCCAATCCCGGCAAGCTCAACATGGCATCGTCCGGAAACGGATCGACGATTCATGTGTCGGGCGAGCTGTTCAAGATGATGACGGGCGTCGACATGATCCACGTGCCGTATCGCGGCGGCGCGCTCGCCTTGACCGATATGATCGGTGGGCAGGTGCAAGTGATGTTCGACAACATTCCGACCGCCGCCGAGTTCGTGCGCAGCGGCAAGCTGCGCGGCCTCGCGGTCACCGGCGCGACGCGCTCCGAGGTCCTGCCCGAGCTTCCGACGGTGGCCGAATTCGTCCCCGGCTACGAGGCGACTTCGTGGTACGGCCTCGGCGCGCCGAAGGGCACGCCGCTGGAGATCATCGACAAGCTCAACCGGGAAGTCGCCGCGATCCTGACCGATCCGAAGCTGAAAGCCCGTTTCCTCGAGCTCGGCGCGACGCCGCTCACCGGCTCGCCGGCCGATTTCGGCAAGCTCGTTGCTGACGAGACCGAGAAATGGGCCAAGGTGGTCAAATTCTCGGGCGCGAAGGTGACCTGATCCCGGGCTGGCATCCGCGCCGCGGGCGAAATGTAACGGTTCAGTCCTTGCGGAACACCACGCTCGCGGCCCAGCCGGTGAGAAGCGCCATCAACGTGGTGATGAGACCGTAGAGCAGGCCGTGGTCGCGTGCGCCCGCCGCGACGAACTGCTCGAAGCCGACCTTGACGATTTCGAACGCCGTCTGCGCGCGCGTCAGCAGCAACCCGTCGGCGAACAATTTGATCTCGACCTCATAGATACCGGTCCCGACATTGTCGGGAATCGGGATCGCGGCGCGGAACAGCGCCGGTGTGAGGAACGTCACGCCGTTCTGCGTCTCGCGATAGAGGCCGCGGTCGATCATGAGGCGCAGGAACGCCTGGCGGAACGGATCGTCGCGGATGGAGTCCGCGATGTCGCCCCCGATATCCTGCGGCAACAGCGTGCGCGCGAGCCCGGTCTGGGTCCGCCGCAGCGTGTTGACGTCGGCGATGTCGTTGATCTGCCGGTTCGCCAGCACCGTGAGATAGGACGGCACCTTGATGAACGGACGCGAGTCGGCGTTGACCCAGACGCCGAACACGCGTTCCTTGCGGAACGTGGTGACCGTCTCGCGCGGGCCGGTTACCGTGACGACGATGTCGTAGCCGCCGCGCCGCGCGACCGTCTGCGCGTCACGTTCCACCGAGCCGAACAGCACCACATCGGTGCCGACGAAGTTCGACGTGACCTGCACGCGCGATTGCGAGAGCGTGGTCACCAGCCGTTCCGCTGACGCAGGCGCCGCGAGCGACACCAACGCGCCGCACACAAGCGCGAAAGCAGCTGGCGGCGTTCGCCCGATCATTGCTGCTGCTCCGTCGTGCGGATCGTGTAGAGCTCGGTCGGCTGCACCACGAGGTCGAAGGCGAAACGCAATCCGACAGCGAGCACCAGCACGCCGAGAAGGAGCCGCAGCTGTTCGCTCGAGAAGCGCTGCCCGGCGCGCGCGCCGAACTGCGCCCCGATCACGCCGCCGATCATCAGGATGAGCGCGAGCACGGCGTCGACCAGATGGTTGGTGGCCGCATGCATGACGGTCGCGTAGGCCATCGTGACCAGGGTCAGCACCATCGAGGTGCCGATCACGACCCCGGTCGGCACGCGGATCAGGTAGATCAGCGCCGGTACCAGCAGGAAGCCGCCGCCGATGCCCATGATCGCGCCGACGAAGCCGATGATGAAACCGATCGCGCAGATCGGGATCACCGAGACGTAGATCTTCGAGGCCTTGAACCGCATTTTCAGCGGCAGCCCGTGGATCCACATGTGGCTGCCCGGGCGGCGGATCTCCGCCGGCTTGCCCTCGCGCGCGCGCATGATCGCGCGCACGCTTTCCACGATCATCATCGCGCCGACGCCGCCGAGCAGGATCAGGTAGGAAAGGCCGATGGTCAGATCGAGTTGTCCGAGCGCGCGCAGCAGCGTGAACAGCCAGACGCCGGCCGTCGTGCCGGTGAGTCCGCCGATCAGCAGCATCAAGGCGAGCGTCGGGTCGAGCGCGCGCCGGCGCCAGTACGAGATCGCGCCGGAGAAGGACGAGGCCGCGATGTGGCTCGCGACGCTGGCGACCGCGACCGCCGGCGAGATGCCGACGAAGATGAGGAGCGGCGTCATCAGGAATCCGCCGCCGATGCCGAACATGCCCGAGATGAATCCGACCGCGAGCCCCATGAACAGGATCATGAGGACGTTGACGGGCAATTCGGCGATCGGAAGATAGATTTGCACGAGACGAGATCCGCCGATGCGAGGGCTCGGCCCGGTCAGGCCGGCGACGGAGCGGAGATGTCCGCGACCTTAGTCGGATTCTCCGGCCGTCGCGCGCCTAGATACGCGCAGCGTGGCTGAAGGTTCTGTGAATGCGTCGACCTTGGTCGGGCCACGATGCCGCTCAATGCGGCGGGCAGGTCGCAATCTCGCCATGATGGGGCTCGCCGGGGCTGCCGGCGGCCTCGCATCAGGTGCCCTTGCGGGGCGCAGTCGCCGGCTTCGCCGGGGTGGCCGTCGCGCGGTCCCAGCCGCCTGGCGGCGCCTTGACGGTCACGGCGTCCTCGGGCGGCGCGTCGACCGCGAAGGTCTGCACCGCGAGCTTGGCGGCCACGAGCGATTGCTGGTCGATCCGCGCCGCAACGTCGTCGCGCTTCTTGACCGCGTCCTGGTCGCCCTGGTTGGCGGCGAGCGCAAACCACTTGTAGGATTCGGCGAGGTTCTGCTCAACGCCGATGCCGCGGGCATAAAGAATGCCGAGATTGTACTGGCTGTCGGCGACGCCGCGGTCAGCAGCCTTGCGGAACCACTGCGCGGCAATGCGGTAGTCGGGCTTGCCGTCGATACCTTCGGCATAGAGCACCGCGAGATTGTGGATCGCCTTCGCATTGCCCTTGTCGGCGGCCTGCAGATAGAGCGTGCGGGCCTTGTTGAGGTCTTTCTTTACGCCCTGGCCCTTCTCGTACAGGCTGCCGAGGCGATAAAGGGCGGGCGCGATGCCTTGCTGAGCCGCGCGCTCGAACCAGTGCACCGCCAGCTCCAGATTGGCCGGTACGCCCTTTCCTTCGGAATAGCGCAGCCCGATCTCGTATTCCGCCGCCGCATTGCCGGACGCTGCCGCATTGCGCAGTGCCGGTCCGCCGATTGCGGCCGGGAGCTTGTCGGCGGTCAGCGCGGGGGCTTGCAGC
>JAXDNZ010000232.1:0-3904 GCA_034669185.1 Hyphomicrobiales bacterium | reverse complement strand
CGCCGGAAGAGCCGCGGCTTGCCGCGCCCGCAACATCCAGTCTGCCGCCCGTGGCCCCGACCCCCGCGCTGGCCGACGCCACAGCGCCGCCGGCCACCAGCGAGACCGCCAAGATGATCGACATGGCGCAGGTGCAGGGTCAGGTGCACGCGCAATCGATCCACAAGGTCGGCGAGCTCGCCGAACGCAATCCGCACGAAACCGTCGCGATCGTGCGGCAGTGGCTCCAAGACGCGCCCGCCTGATCCGCCATGGCCCCACCTGCCACAGCAATCCAGCGCAGCGACGAGATCGCCGATCTCGTGGCGACGCTCGCCGGCCGCCAGTCGAAGCGTCAGGCCACGGCCCGGCCGCTGAAAGGTCCCGAACGCGCCGCGGTGCTGATGCTCGCGCTCGGCGAGACCCATGGCGACAAGGTCTGGCAGCTGCTCGACGATGACGAGCTGCGTCAGCTCTCGGTCGTGATGTCGACCATCGGCACCGTACAGGCGGAGGCGGTCGAGAGCCTGATGCTGGAATTCGTCGGCCGGCTCTCGGCTTCCGGCGCGGTGCTCGGCAACTACGAGGCAACCGAACGGCTGTTGCAGCAGCATCTTCCGGCCGAGCGCGTCGCGGGCCTGATGGAGGAGATCCGCGGGCCGGCCGGGCGCAACATGTGGGAGAAGCTCTCCAACGTGCAGGAGCAGGTGCTCGCGAACTACCTCAAGAACGAGTATCCGCAGACGATCTCGGTGGTGCTCTCCAAGATCCGGCCCGAGCATGCGGCACGCGTGCTCGCGATCCTGCCCGAGGAGCTCGCGCTCGACGTCGTTACACGCATGCTCAAAATGGAGTCGGTGCAGAAGGAAGTGATCGAACGGCTCGAGAACACGCTGCGCACCGAATTCATGTCCAACCTGTCGCAGACGCGCAGGCGCGACGCGCACGAGGTAATGGCTGAGATCTTCAACAATTTCGACCGCCAGACCGAGACTCGCTTCCTCACCTCGCTGGAGGAGCACAATCGCGAGAGCGCCGAGCGCATCAAGACGCTGATGTTCACGTTCGACGACCTGGTGAAGCTCGACACCGCGTCGGCACAGACGCTGATGCGTCACATCGACAAGGACAAGCTCGCGATCGCCCTGAAGGGCGCGACCGACACTGTGCGCGAGTTCTTCTTCGGCAACATGTCGACGCGCGCGGCCAAGATGCTGGTCGACGACATGGGCGCCATGGGACCGGTGCGGCTGCGCGACGTCGACGAGGCGCAGGCGCTGCTCGTCAACCTCGCCAAGGATCTCGCCGCCAAGGGCGAGATCATGATCGCGAAGAACCGCGGCGACGAGGAGCTGGTGTACTGATGACCGCCCCGGTCAAATTCCTGTTCGAGGACGACTTCGCGGGCGATGCACGCAGGGGTGCGCGCCACGTCGCGCCAGCGGTCCACGAGGCCGCGATCGAGGCCGCGCGGGCCGAGGCCTTCCGGCAGGGCGCGGACGTCGGACAGGCGAGATCCGCAGCCGAGATCGCGGGTCGCATCGCCGTCGCATCCGAGCGCATCGCGATCGGCTTGGCCGAACTCGCGCGGGGCTTAGGCGCGATCGAGGCGCGACTCGAAGCCGAATCGGTCGAAGTCGCGGTCGCGGTCGCCACCAAGCTCGCGCCCGAGCTGATCGCCGCCGAGCCCTTCGCCGAGGTCGCGGCGCTTGCCGCCGGCTGCTTCCGTCAGCTTGTCGCCGCGCCGCACGTCGTGGTGCGCGTCGACGAGACGACCTACGAAACCGCGCAGGCGCGGTTGAAAGAGATCGCGCACATGCAGGGCTTCGAGGGGCGGCTGGTCGTCCTCGCGGAGCCGACGCTGGGGGCCGGCGATTGCCGCATCGAGTGGGCGGACGGCGGCGTGACGCGCGACCGTTCCGCGACTGCCGCCGCGATCGGCGAGGCCGTCTCGCGCTACGTGGCGGCGCGCCGCCAACAATCATCTGGAGGTTCGAGCGATGAGTGATCAGGACGTCAAGGTGCCGCTGCCGGATCTCGATCGCGAAGCCGATGTCATACCGACCGCCGAAGCCTCGCTCGCGCCCGACGCCGATACCGCCCGCACCGCAGCCGACCTCGAAGCGCTGTTCGACGTGCCGGTGCAGGTCTCCGCGGTGCTCGGCCGCGCGCGCCTGGACGTCGGCGAGCTGTTGCGTCTGGGTCCCGGTGCGGTGCTGGAGCTCGACCGCAAGGTGGGTGAAGCGATCGACATCTACATCAACAACCGGCTCGTCGCGCGCGGCGAGGTGGTGCTGGTCGAAGACAAGCTCGGCGTGACCATGACGGAAATCATCAAGGCGGAGCGGAGCTGATGCGCCTCCTGATCGTCGGAACCCTGAAAGGCCAGCTTACGCTCGCCACCAAGCTCGCGATGGACAAGGGCGCGGCGGTGACGCATGCCGACAACGCCGAGATGGCGCTGCGCGTGCTGCGCTCCGGCCGCGGCGCCGACCTGCTGTTGGTCGAGGTCGCGGTCGACATCCGCGCGCTGATCGCGAGCCTTGAAGCCGAGCACATCTACGTCCCCCTGGTCGCCTGCGGCACCTCGACCGACGCGCGTGCGGCGGTAGCCGCGATCCACGCCGGCGCGAAGGAATACATACCGCTGCCGCCCGATCCCGAGCTGATCGCCGCGGTGCTGGCCGCGGTCGCGGACGATCATCGCGACCTCGTCTACCGCGACGACGCGATGTCCCATGTGGTCAAACTCGCGTTGCAGATCGCGCCGAGCGAAGCCTCGGTGCTGATCACCGGCGAATCGGGCACCGGCAAGGAAGTGCTGGCGCGCTATGTGCACCAGAAGTCCGGACGCGCGCGCGCGCCGTTCATCTCGGTCAATTGCGCGGCGATTCCCGAGCATCTGCTCGAATCCGAACTGTTCGGCCACGAGAAGGGCGCCTTCACCGGTGCAATCGCGCGCCGCGTCGGCAAGTTCGAGGAGGCGACCGGCGGCACGCTGCTGCTCGACGAGATCTCCGAGATGGACGTGCGGCTGCTGGCAAAGCTCCTGCGCGCCATCCAGGAGCGCGTGATCGACCGGGTCGGCGGCACGCGGCCCGTTCCGGTCGACATCCGCATCATCGCGACCTCGAACCGCAATCTCGCCGAAGTCGTGCGTGCCGGCACGTTCCGCGAAGACCTGCTCTACCGCCTCAACGTCGTGAACCTGAAGATTCCGCCGCTGCGCGAGCGTCCCGCCGACGTGCTCGAGCTCGCCGAGCATTTCTCGAAAATGTACGCGCGCCAGAACGGCATGCCGGCGCGACCGCTCTCGACGCAGGCGCGCGCACAGCTCATCGCCGGGCGCTGGCCCGGCAACGTCCGCGAACTGGAAAACACCATGCACCGCGCGGTGCTGATCGCGACCGGGGACGCGATCGGTCCCGAAGCGATCATCGCTCCGGACGGGGCGCGCCTCGACGAACAGCGCGCCGCGCCGGCGGTCGCGCACGCGACCCAGGCGGCCGAGATCGTGACGCGCGCGCTGGTCGGCCGCACCGTTGCAGACGTCGAGCGCGACCTGATCCTGGAAACGCTCAAGCACTGCCTCGGCAACCGGACGCACGCGGCGAATATCCTCGGCATCTCGATCCGCACGCTGCGCAACAAGCTCAACGAATATGCGGGTGACGGCGTGCCGATCCCGCCGCCGGGCAGCGGAGGCGAAATGCTGCGCGGCGCAGCTTAGCTTGTAGCCCGCATGAGCGCAGCGACATGCGGGGCGACCTATCAACTGAGAAACTGATCCCGCATATCGCTGCGCTCATGCGGGCTACGAGGCGAACTCACCGCCAGAGCGGCTTTTGAGCGTCGCGGCGCGGCTTGCGCGCCGGATACTACGGGCGCGGCCGAAGCATCGGGGCATGCCGAACGCCGCGCCGCG
>JAXDNZ010000231.1:0-8112 GCA_034669185.1 Hyphomicrobiales bacterium | reverse complement strand
TCGTTTTTGTCACTTCGACTTTCGTCCTAAGACCACTGGCGCACAGACGGCGATCGGCTCGCGATACTAACTAGCGTCATCCGCTGGGTCTTCGGCTCGGGGCGGCGCGTCGTCACG
Source organism: Hyphomicrobiales bacterium (assembly GCA_034669185.1). GTDB lineage: Bacteria > Pseudomonadota > Alphaproteobacteria > Rhizobiales > Xanthobacteraceae > PALSA-894. Next base: position 7,995 of record JAXDNZ010000231.1, on the reverse strand, counting down.
CGGCGTCTCGCGCGAGACCTGATCCGGGAAGCGCGCACACAAGGGGGGTGAACGCCCATGGCAACGATGGTCCTCGGCTCGGAGCAAGCCGGCAAACACCAGAACGACCGGCTCGTGATCTTCGCGTCGTCGCTCGGCACCGTATTCGAGTGGTACGACTTTTATATCTACGGCACGCTGGGGGCGGTTCTCGCCGGCAAGTTCTTCGCCGCCGTGGCACCGAACCTCGCCTTCATCTTCACGCTGCTCGCCTTTGCGGCCGGCTTCGCGGTGCGCCCGTTCGGCGCGCTGTTCTTCGGCCGGCTGGGCGATCTCATCGGCCGCAAGTACACCTTCCTCGTCACGATGACGCTGATGGGCCTCGGCACGTTCCTGATCGGCGTCCTGCCGACCTATGGGACGATCGGCATCGCGGCCCCGATCCTGCTGATCGCGCTACGCCTCGTGCAGGGCCTGGCCCTCGGCGGCGAGTACGGCGGTGCGGCGACCTACGTCGCCGAGCATGCGCCGATGGGCAAGCGCGGCCTGTACACGTCCTGGATTCAAACCACGGCGACGCTCGGTCTGTTCATGGCGCTGCTGATCATCCTCGGCATCCGCACCGTGATGGGTGAAGAGGCCTTCCTCGACTGGGGCTGGCGCATTCCGTTCCTGCTCTCGGCGATCCTGCTCGTGGTGTCGATCTGGATCCGGCTCAAGCTCGCCGAGTCGCCGCTGTTCCAGAAGATGAAGGACGAAGGCACGCGCTCGAAGGCGCCGCTCACCGAAGCCTTCGGCAACTGGGCCAACGGTAAGATCGCGGTCCTCGCGCTGCTCGGCGCCACGGCCGGCGAAGCGGTCGTATGGTACGGCGGACAGTTCTATGCGCTGTTCTTCCTGACCCAGACCATCAAGGTGCCCGCGGTCCCCGCGCAAATCATGATCGCGACCGCGCTCCTGCTCGCGACGCCGGGCTTCATCCTGTTCGGCTGGCTCTCCGACAAGATCGGCCGCAAGCCGATCATGATGGCGGGCTTCCTGCTCGCGGTGGTGACCTACTTCCCGCTGTTCCAGGGCATCACGCACTTTGCCAACCCGGCGCTCGAAAAGGCGCTGTCGTCAGCGCCCGTGACGGTCGTCGCCGATCCGGCGCAGTGCTCGTTCCAGCTCAAGCTGACCGGCACCGAGGCCTTCACCACGCCGTGCGACGTCGCGAAGTCGGCGCTGGTCGCGCGCTCGGTGAACTACGCCAACGAGGCGGCGGCGCCTGGCGCGCCGGTGCAGGTCAAGGTCGGTGACCAGACGCTCACGGCCGGCACGCCGACCTTCGTGAAGGACCTCAACGACGCCATCACCAAGCACGGCTATCCGGCCAGCGCCAACCCGGCCGAGATCAACTACGTGATGACGACCTTCCTGCTGTTCATCCTGGTCGTCTATGTCACGATGGTCTACGGCCCGATCGCCGCGTGGCTGGTCGAATTGTTTCCGACCCGCATCCGCTACACCGGCATGTCGCTGCCCTATCACATCGGCAACGGCTGGTTCGGCGGGTTCCTGCCGGCGACCGTGTTCGCGATCGTGGCGGCGACCGGCAATATCTACTCAGGCCTCTGGTATCCGATCGTGGTCGCGGCGATGAGCTTCATCGTGGCCTTGATCTTCCTGCCCGAGACCAAGGACGTTGACATCGAGACGCGCTGACACCTTCCGGCGGCGGAGAAGCAAAAAAACCGCCGCCGGCTCGTCTGCCGACTGGACGCCCCGCCGTGCGGGGCGTTTTCTTTTTTGTCCGGGGGCGTGCCTGAGCGATAAGATCGGCCCGCCATGCAGGCCCTGAAACAGGCGATCCTCCATCCGGCCGGCTTCTCGCTCGGCCCATCCGGATTCAAGGGATATGCCCTTGCGCTCGCCGCAGTCGGCGCAACCACCGCCGGGATCGCCGCGCTGAACCATTTCGTCGATCTCGGCCACGTCGGCGCGATCTATCTGGTCCCGGTGCTGATCGCGGCGATGCGGTGGGGGCTCGGGCCGGCGCTGCTTGCATCCGGCACGAGCACGGTCGCTTCCGCCTTCTTCTTCTATCCGCCGACCTACAGTTTCCAGATCCAGAAATGGGAACAGATCGTCGATCTCACGCTGTTCACCATCGTGGCGCTGGTGACGAGCCATCTCGTGGTGAGCATCAAGAGCCACGCCGAAATGGCCGAGCGCGCCACCAACGAGGCGCGCATGCGCGCCGAGAGCGAACATTTGCGCGAAGCCCTGATCGGCTCGGTGTCGCACGAGTTGCGCACGCCGCTCGCCTCGATCCTCGGTGCGACCACGGTCTTGAGCACTGCGCCCGCGGTGCTGGCCGAGCCGCGGCTTGCCGCGCTCGCGCATGTCGCGCGCGATGAGGCCGAGCGGCTCGACAACGACATCCAGAACCTGCTCGACGCGAGCCGCATTTCGAGCGAGGGCTTGCGCCCGCGCTTCGAATGGGCCGAGCCCGCCGATATCGTCAACGCCGCACTCGACCGCCATCGCACCCGCCTTGCCGGTCATGCGGTCGAGGTCGAGCTGCCGGCCGATCTGCCGCTCGCCTATGTCGATCCGGTGCTGGTGCGTCAGGCGCTCTGGCAGATCATCGACAATGCCGCGAAGTACTCCCCCGCCGGCGCATCGATCCGCATCGTCGGCCGCCGCGGCGACGGCGTCGCGCTCACCGTGAGCGATCGCGGCGCCGGCCTGTCGCCCGCCGAGCAGGCGCGTCTGGGGGAGCGCTTCTTTCGCGGCGGCCGCACCGCCGCCATCACGACCGGCTCCGGCCTCGGCATATGGATCGCGAGCGCGTTCCTGCGCGTGAGCGGCGGCAGCCTCGAGGTTGCGAGCGAGGGCGAAGGCTGCGGCACCACCGTGACGCTGCGCCTTCCGGTGCCGCCGCGCGGGCCGGAGTCGGGAGACCTCGCGCATGACTGAGCACGCGCCCGTCGTCCTCGTCGTCGACGACGACGTGCAGATCCGCCGCTTTCTGCGCGCGGGCTTCGAGCTCGAGGGCTTCGTGGTGCGCGAGGCGGCCGACGCCGCCGCGGGCCTGCGGGCCGCGACCTTGCAGCCGCTCGACCTCGTGATCCTCGATCTCGCGCTGCCCGATCTCGACGGCTCGGACGTGCTCGAACAGCTGCGCGCGTGGTCCGCCGTGCCGGTGATCGTGCTCTCGGTGCGATCGAGCGAGGCCGAGAAGGTGCGCCTGCTCGAAGCCGGAGCCGACGATTACGTGGTCAAGCCGTTCGGCATGGCGGAGCTGCTGGCGCGCGCGCGCGCCGCATTGCGCCGCCACACGCGCGGCGCGGCCGGCGAGAGCATCGTCAAGGTCGACCGCCTGCAGATCGACTTTACGACCCGCACGGTGCTGCTCGACGATGCGCGCCTGACGCTGACGCCGAAGGAATACCGCCTCCTCCACGTGCTCGCCCAGCACGCCGGCAACGTCGTCACGCATCAGCATCTGCTGCAGCAGGTGTGGGGTCAGCCGCACATGCAGGACACGCACTACCTGCGCATCTTCGTGCGCAAGCTGCGGCAGAAGATCGAGGCCGATCCGAACCGGCCGCGCATCCTGCTGACCGAGCTCGGCGTCGGCTATCGCCTCGGGCTGACCACCGAAGCGGCCGAAAAGGCGGCGGTTTGAAATGCCCTGCGCGACGTCCGCGCGACCGCGAGCCACCGGAGCGCGTGCGAGGGCGCGCCAACCTTTCATCCGCATCTCTTGTGATCGGCTGGCCGGACTGGTAGCTCACGCGCACGAAATCGGGCCGGATTAGCTCAGCGGTAGAGCAGCGGTTTTGTAAACCGAAGGTCGGGGGTTCAATCCCCTCATCCGGCACCAGCTTTCCAGTTCCCCGCCGCGCCCACAAGCCGCCGCATTCCGGCGTCATGCGGCCGTCACGCATGAAAAAGACCGTCATCACGCTCCTCGTCCTCGTCGCAGTCTGGCTCGCCTGGTCGGCGTGGCCGTTCTTTGCGCTCTACGACATCGCGCGTGCCGCGCAGGCGGGCGACGCCGCGCGAATCGAACGGCGCGTGGATATTCCCGCGCTGCAACGCTCGCTGACCGACCAGATCATCGCCGCCTACGAGCGCGTGACCGGCAAACGCGTCAAGAGCGGACTGATCGGTGCGGTTGCGGGCGCCGCCGTCGATCCGTTCATCGCGAAGCTCGCGACACCCGGGGCGCTCGCCGCTCTGCTGCGCGACGGCTGGCCGAAAGGCGTGCTCGCCGAGACGCCGGCAGATTTCACGCCGCCGAAGCTCACCGCGCTCGGCAACGTCTTGTCGCTCTATGCGGCATCCGACTACGGCCTCGGCGAGTTTCGCATCGCTCTGCCCCTCGATACGCCGGCCGAACGCCGTTTCCGCCTGCAGCTCGCGCTCTCGAACTGGACCTGGCGGCTCACCGCCCTCGATCTGCCGCCGGAGCTGACCGAGCGGCTCGCGCGCGAACTCGCCAGGGAGCGCGGTTAGGCGGCGGTTGACGGCGCGCAGGTCGCCTCGCATGCTGCGGCTCATGCGGCGCTCGATCGTCATCGCGTGCATCTGGTGGATCGCGGCCTGCGCGGCGCCCGGCTCGCGCAACGATCCGCTCGTCTTCGGCATGACCAAGGACGAGGTCGAGAGCATCCTCCAGTCGCCGCTGATCTACCTGAAGGGCCCGCCGGGGTCGGAGCGCTACATGGTGCAAGGCCGTTCGAGCGTGCCCGGCATCTATCCGGTCGACACGCGCATCGTGCTCCAGTTCCGCCGCGGCCACCTCACCGGGTGGCGCCGCGACTGGCAGATGCGGCCGTACTGGTTCTAGTGCCGCTCGCTATCGGTCCCGACGTGGCGCTCTAGGCGCCGCCGCTTGCTTGGCCTATGAATCGCGCCCATGCAGCGCGGGTAACGCGCAAAACCGTCAGGCGAGGAAGACACATGAGCCAGAACCTCGGCACCATGGACGATCTGCCGCTCGAATACCGGCAGGCCGTCGAGAACGCCAACACCACGCCGCTCTGGCCGCTGATGCGCAAGGCGCTGCCTCACGACACGCCGGTGCCGCAGAGCAAGGCGTGTCTGTGGGCCTTCGACACGATCCGTCCGCTGCTCTTGCGCGCCGGTGAGCTGACCCCGGTCGAGAAGGCGGAGCGGCGGGTGCTGATCCTCTCCGATCCCGGGCGCGGCCCAGGCGCGATGCGCGTCGCGGGCCCCATTTTCTGCGGCATGCAACTGCTGCTTCCCGGCGAGAAGGCGCCCGCGCACCGTCATACGCCGAGCGCCGCCCGTATCGTGGTCGAGGGCGAAGGCGCCTACACCATCGTCAACGGCGAAAAATGCATGATGGATCACGGCGACCTGATCCTGACGCCGGGCGGCGCCTGGCACGATCACGGCCATGACGGCAAAGGCCCGGTGATCTGGCTCGATGCGCTCGACCTGCCGCTGTTCATCGACCTCGAGGCCGCCTACTCGGTCGAGCGCGAATTGCAGGCGCCGAAGAACCGCCCGGACGCATCCGAGGTCGAGTACGCAACGCCCGGCATGGTGCCGGCGCGGCGCAACGGCCGTGCGCGGCCGACCTATCCGATGATGCGCTACCCTTGGGCCAACGCCGAAAAAGGTTTGCGCGCGCTCGCCGAGCACACGCCGCGCGGCGAGCCGATCGAGCTCGACTATGTCAATCCGGAAACCGGCGACGCGTGCCTGCCCACCATGGGTTTCACCGCGATGATGCTGCAGCCCAACACGGCCGTGAAGCCGCCGCTGCGCTCGACCTCGGCGGTGCACCACGTGGTCGAAGGTTGCGGCAAATCGACGGTCAATGGCGAAACGTTCAGCTGGAAGCGCGGCGACACCTTCTCGGCGCCGGTATTCGCGCTGATGGAGCATAGCGCGACGGGCAAGGATCCGGCCTTCCTGATCCGCGTGCACGACACGCCGCTGCAGGAGAAGCTCAACTACTACGAGGAGCGCCCAAGGCCGCAGTGAGCTGGAACGGAACCGGGAATCGCCATCCCGGAAAAAACGCTTGACGCCGCGCGGCTCCCGGTCGGATCGTCCGCGCCAACGAAAAAAGAAGACATTCGGGGTCGATCGTGGACGAGCGGACAGGTGCGCCCAAGCCTCCGTCGCGCGCGCGGCGCGCGCGCAGTGCACGTCCCGCCGGCGAACGGCACGGTATCCAGTCGGTCGATCGCGCGATCACCCTGCTCGAAACGATCGCGGATGCCGGCGGCCAAGCGACCCTGACCGAGATCGCGGGCCGCGCCGAACTCAACATCTCCACCAGCCATCACCTGCTCTCGACGCTGGTGCGCCGCGGTTACGTCACCAAGGTTCCGGGACGGCGCTCCTACGCGCTCGGCGGCCGCATCCTGGAGATCGGCTACGCGTGCCTGCGGCAGATCGATCTGCCGCAGCGCGCCGAGCCGTTCATCGCGCGCCTCAACGAGACGACCGGCGAGACCGTGCATCTCGTCACCCTGCAGGGCGACACCATGGTGACGCTGGCAAAGCGCGAGGCGCGCGCGCCGCAAGGTCCCGGCTCGATGGCGCGGCCGGACGGCGCACACGCCAAAGCGTCCGGCAAGGCGATCCTCGCCTGGCTGCCCGAACACGAGGCGCGCCGCGTCACCACCGCGCAGGGACTGATCAGGTTCACGCCGAACACGATCACCGAGTGGCCGGTGCTCGACGAGGAGCTGCGGGCGGTGCGGCGCAATTTCTATTCGATGGACCGCGAGGAATATCAGCGCGGGCTGATCTGCGTCGGATCGGCGGTGCGCGACCACCAGGGCGCCGTGGTCGCGGCGATCAGCGCTTCGACACCGCTGCTGCGCGCGACCGACGCGCATCTCAAGCTGATATGCGACGGCGTGGTCGAGGCCGCGCACGCGCTCTCGGCCGAACTTGGCGAGCCCGCGCGCGACTGATACGCCTCGCACGTCCGTCAGGAGATCAGCGCATGTACGCACCGACCGGCGTGAAGACGAGCCCCGACATGCCCGTGCCCGACACCATGAAGGCATGGGTGCTGGGCGATCCGGGCGAGTTGAAGCTGACCGACAAGCCGGTGCCGGTGCCGAAGAAGGCCGAGGTGCTCCTTCGCATCGATGCGGTCGCGATCTGCGCGACGGACCTCGAAATCATCTGGCACGGCTCGCCCGCCTCGATCCACGGCGGCCTGCCGTTCAACAAGAACTGGACCCCGGGCCACGAATACATGGGCACCGTCGCGGCGCTCGGCCCCGGCGTCGACGAATACAGGATCGGCCAGCGCGTCACGGTCGAGATTCATGCCGGCTGCGGCCAGTGCAAGCGCTGCCGCGAGGGCATGTATACGGCGTGCCACAATTACGGACTCAACTACGGCGACGTCGACAAGGGCCACCGCGCCAACGGCTTCACCACCGACGGCGGCTTTTGCGAATACCAGGTCAACAACATCAACACGCTGGTCGCGATCCCGGACGCGATGTCGGACGAGGAGGCGACGCTCGTCGTCACCGCCGGCACGGCGATGTATGGGCTCACCGAGTTGGGCGGTCTGGTCGCCGGCGAGAGCGTCGTCGTGACCGGCCCGGGGCCCATCGGCCTTCTCGGCGTCGCGGTCGCCAAGGCGCTCGGCGCGCAGCCCGTCATCCTGACCGGCACGCGCGACAACCGGCTGAAGATCGGCCTCGAGCTCGGCGCCGACCACGTCGTCAACGTGCGCAACGAGGATGCGGTTGCGGCTGTGCGCAAGCTCAACGGCGGCAAGGGCGTCGACTACGTCGTCGAATGCTCGGGCGCGCCCAACGCCGTCAACGAGGCGATCCACATGCTCAACCGCGGCGGCAAGGTGTGCCTTGCGGCGTTTCCGCACGAAGAGACGCCGGTCGACGTCGCGCATATCGTGCGCAACAACATCTACCTCTACGGCATCCGCGGCGAGGGAAAGAGCGCGACGCACCGCGCCGAAGCCTTCATGTCGCAGAAGCGCTTCGACGCGACGAAAGT
>JAXDNZ010000230.1:0-3272 GCA_034669185.1 Hyphomicrobiales bacterium | reverse complement strand
CGGCGCTCCTACCTGCGGCGCGTCAGCATGTGATCGAGCACGGCCGCGGTCGGCCAGCAGTCCAGCGTCAAGCCATTCTGTTTCTGATAGGCGCCGAGCGCGGCGCGCGTCAGCATCCCGGCCTTGCCGTCGACCTTGTCGCGATAGATGCCGAGCTCGGTCATGCGCTTCTGCATCGCTTCGAGCTGCGTGCTCTTGAGCTGTTTGACCTCGTCCCAAGGCTTTTCGAACGGGCGCGGGTCGGTGATGCGGTCGCTCAGGTGACCGACGAACAGCACGTACAGGTCCGAGAAATTGTATTCCTTGAGCACGAAATAGTTTTTCGGCGCGAGAAATGCCGGTCCATAAAGGCCGGCCGGCATCAGCAGCGACGCCAGGTCGCCGGCTTCGGCCGGTGAAAGCTTGCGGCCGCCGGCGAGCACATAGCCGCGCTTGAGCCATTCGCCGAGCGGTAGCGTGACCGACGGCTCCGCGATCGTGCAATCGACATCCTTCGGTACGCGGACCTCGTAGGCCCAGCGTTTGCCGCGCTGCCAGCCATCCTTGACGAGATGGTTCGCGAGCGTCGCCAGCGCGTCGGGCACAGAATTCCAGATATCGCGCTTGCCGTCGCCGTCGAGATCGACCGCGTAATTGTAGAAGCCCGAGGGGAGGATTTGTGCGTGGCCCATCGCGCCGGCCCAGGATGAGCGCAGATCGGCGCGTGTGACGTGGCCTTCGTGCAGGATTTTCAGCGCGAACAGGAACTCGTTGAGGAAGAAGTCCTTGCGGCGGCCGATATAGGCCTGTGTCGCGAGCGCGCGCACCGCGTCATAGGGCATTTTGGCAGCCCCGAAGGCGGTCTCGCGGCCCCAGATCGCGAGCACGATGCCGGGCGGCACGCCGAACTGTTGCTCGATCTTGGTCAGCGTCTCGCGGTGCCGGTCGAGCAGCTTACGGGCCTGCGTGGCGAGACGGTCGAACGAGGATTCCTTGAGGTATTCGGCCGGCGTCTGCACGAACTCGGCCTGCGCGGCGCCTGTGATCGGGCGGCCCGGCAGGTCGAGATCGGGGAGCTTGAGATCGGGCTCGAGATCGCGCGTCGCCTTGTCGAACGTTGCCCGCGAGATCGCGTACGGCTGCGCCCCCGCCTGCGGCCATATCGTCTCGAGCCATTTCTGAAAAGCCGCGTCCGCGGCCTGCGTTGGGCAGGGCGCGCCGAACAGGCTCAGCCACAGGATCGCGGTCAGCGCGCGGCGGACCATGGCTCAACGGTGCTCGGGCGCGAGCGGCTGTCCCAGCCGGTCCACGAAGGCGATCCCGATCGCCGAGAGAATGAAGACGCAGTGGATGATCGTCTGCCACATCACGCCGGTCTCGGTGTATTTCGTCGCCGCCGACCCGAGCGCGCCAGCCTCGATGAAGGTGCGCAGCAGATGGATCGACGAGATGCCGATGATCGCCATCGCGAGCTTGATCTTGAGCACGCTCGCATTGACGTGACTCAGCCATTCCGGCTGGTCCGGATGGCCCTCCAGATTGAGCCGCGACACGAACGTCTCATAGCCGCCGACAATCACCATCACGAGCAGGTTCGAGATCATCACCACATCGATCAGACCGAGCACCGCCAGCATGATCGCCTGCTCGGTGATCTCGAACGCCTGCATGAACAGGTGCCACAGTTCCTTCAGGAACAGGATTACGTAGACGCCCTGCGCCACGATGAGACCGAGGTAGAGCGGAAGCTGCAGCCAGCGCGACGAGAAGATGAGCAGCGGCAGCGGACGCAGGCCCCCATAGGGAGGGATGGGGGTTTCGGGCGCCATGCTCATCGACATCACCGGTTCAGGCGGCGGGCGGCGATGCCGGCGGCATACGTCCCTGCGCGGGACCGCTTATATTTGATTCGGTCGCGTGCGTTTGGAGGTGGCACGCCGTTATGCGCTGGAATGACGCAGGGATACGCGGTTCCGCACCAGGCAGTGCGCACGCTGGCCTCGCCAATGTCTCGCGCTAGACTGGAACCGTCAAACCGGCTCATGCCGCGTGAGAAGCCGGCGGGAGGAAGGCATGCAAGGCGTCGTGTTCGTCGGTGATCGCAAGCTCGAGCTGCGCGACTTCCCCGACCCTACGCCGGGCCCGCGCGATGTCGTGCTTGAGATCAAGGCGTCGGGGATGTGCGGCAGCGACCTGCACGTCTATCGCGCGCCGTTCAGACCCGGTGACGCCAGTTCGGGATTCACGCGTGGCGCCGAGCCGGTGATCGCCGGACATGAACCCTGCGGCATCGTCGTCGCGACCGGGGTCGGGGTAACGGAGAAGGAGGCGCGCATCGGGGCGCGCGTGATGGATCATCACTACACCGGTTGCGGGGGCTGCAAGCATTGCCGCTCGGGCTGGGCACAGATGTGCCTTGAAGGCTCCACCGTCTTCGGCGCCAATGGAAACGGCGCGCACGCGAGATACATGAGAGTTCCGGTGCACACCCTCGTGCCGCTGCCCGACGCGCTGTCGTTTGAGACCGGCGCAGCGATCTCCTGCGGCACCGGCACGGCCTACGGCGCGCTGAAGCGGCTCAACCTTCAGGGCGGCGAAACGATCGCGGTCTTCGGTCAGGGGCCGGTGGGACTGTCGGCGACGCAACTTGCCGTCGCGATGGGTGCGCGCGTCATCGGGCTCGATGTTTCACCGGAGCGCTGTGCGCTCGCGCGCGACTTCGGTGCGCACGAGGTGATCGATGCCCGCTCGAACAATCCGGTGGAGGCGATCCGCGAACTGACCCATGGCGAGGGCGCACACAAGACGCTCGATACGTCAGGTGCGTCCGAAGCGCGGGCCGCAGCCGTGCGCGCGGCGCGCACGTGGGGAACGGCCTGCTACGTCGGCGAGCGCGGTCAGGTCACGCTCGATGTGAGCCCCGACCTGTTGCGCCGGCAGATCACGCTGGTCGGCTCATGGACCTTCTCGACGCACGGGCAGGCCGAGTGCGCCGAGTTCGTCGCGGACCACGAGGTCGACGTCGACAAGCTCTTCACCCACCGCTGGCGGCTGGACCAGGCCGAGGAGGCCTATCGCGTGTTCGACACGCAGACCTCGGGCAAGGGCGTGATCCTGCCGTCGTGATGTTCGCAGTCCAGGGTAACTCCGCTGTCATCCCGGGCAATATTCTCCACTGTCATCCCGGGCGAGGCCGACGGCCGAGACCCGGGATCCATCTCACTCCAACTCCACCCCCTGATTTATGGGTCCCGGCTCTCGCTGCGCTCGGCCGGGATGACAGCCGAGCGGTA
>JAXDNZ010000229.1:0-4191 GCA_034669185.1 Hyphomicrobiales bacterium | reverse complement strand
GAGGACGCGCGCAAGTTCCTCAACGGGCTGATCACCGCCGACGCCGAGGCGGTGACGCCGCAGAAACCGCTCTTCGCCGCGCTGCTCACGCCGCAGGGCAAGATCATGGTCGACATGATCGTCGCGGAGGCGCCGGCGGAAGACGGCGGCGGATTCTTCCTCGATTGCCCGCGCGCGCTGGCCTTGACGCTCGTCCAGCGCTTCAATTTCTACAAGCTGCGCGCCAAGGTGATCGTCGAAGATCTTTCAGAGGTGCTCGGCGTGATGGCGATCTGGGATGGGGCGGGTGAGACCGAATACGGACTGTGCTATGCCGACCCGCGCCTGCCGGCACTTGGGCTCCGTTGCATGCTCCCTCGCCATCGCGCCGCCGAGGCCGCGGCCGATCTCGGTGCCACGCTGGTGGAAACAGATGCCTATGAGGCGCATCGAATCGGGCTCGGCATTCCGCGCGGCGGCCATGACTTCCAGTACAACGACACGTTCCCGCACGAAGCCGACATGGACCAGCTCAATGGCGTCGACTTCGACAAGGGATGTTACGTCGGCCAGGAAGTGGTCTCGCGCGTCGAACATCGCGGCACCGCGCGCAAGCGCGTCGTGCCGGTCGCGTTCGAGTTCGCGCCGGAAATCGGCGTCGCGATCATGGCGGGGGACGTCACGGTCGGCACGATGGGCTCATCGATGCGCGGCGGGCGTGGGCTCGCGATGCTGCGCCTCGACCGCGTCGGGGAGGCGATTGCGGCCGGGCAGCCGTTGGTCGCGGGCGGCCTCGCGCTGAAGGCCGTCAAGCCGGCCTGGGCGCGCTTTCCCTGGCCCGGCGACGCCAAGACCGCGGAGTGAACGCACGAATGTCCGCTGTTGCCCATTCCGACGGCCGTCATCGCTGCCCCTGGCCGGGGCAGGATCCGTTCTATGTCGCCTATCACGACGACGAATGGGGCGTGCCGGAATATAACGACCGCGCCCTCTACGAGAAGCTCGTGCTCGACGGCTTCCAGGCCGGGCTGTCGTGGATCACGATTTTGCGCAAGCGCGAGAATTTTCGCCGTGCGTTCGATGGCTTCGAGCCTGAAAAGATCGCCCGCTATACGCCGAAGAAAATCGAGCGGCTGATGCAGGACGCCGGCATCGTGCGTAACCGGCAAAAGATCGAAGGCGCGGTTGCGTCAGCGCGCGGCTACCTCGACATCATGGAGAAGGGGCCCGGCTTCTCAAGACTGCTCTGGGGCTTTCTCGACGGCAGGCCGAAGGTGAACGCGTTCCGCACCGTCAAGCAGGTCCCGGCCGAGACGCCGATATCGCGCGCGATGTCGAAGGAGCTCGCGAGCCGCGGATTCAAGTTCTGCGGCCCGACCATCGTCTACGCGTTCATGCAGGCGACCGGGATGGTCAACGACCATCTCGTCGCCTGCTGGCGGCACGAGCATCTGACGCGCAAGAAAAATTGACGCGCGGTCCTGCGTCGCTCACTTCGCGATCAGGAAGTCGTCCTTCTTGAGCTTCGTGCCCTTCATCTCCTCGCGCATCCAGACCGGCGTCATGCCGCGCCCGCTCCATGTGACGGAGCTGCTCCTGCGCGAGCGATATTTCGGCGCGGCCTTGGCGCGCTTGCCTTTACGCCCCTTGCCCGTCGCCGCGGCGCGCAGCACCTTGACGTTTTTCGATGTGAAGCCGGACAATTCGGAGAGTTTTTGCTCGAAATAGGCCCGCTGCTCACTGACCTTTTTCCGCAGTACGTTTTCCAGTCCGTCGATGTACTGCCGAAGTTGCCCGACATTCATCTTGACCGGTGATTTCGCGCCCGGAGGGCGACCGCGACGCTTGGCTTTCTTTGCCATGAATTCAACCTTTTCAAGTTCGGCACCGAGGCGGCCCGAGACATGACCTGACAGAATCGATGCCCGGGCACCATAATCGATATCTTCCGAAACGAGAAACAACGGATATTGGTATTTTAGTGCTAATCCATAGCGATCTCGGTAAACTACGAGTGACCTTTGGGCATTCGAGCGTTGTGATTGTCCGTCATCTGCTCGGCAAGGTTGACGGGGGGATATCGCGCTCCGGAAAATCCGGCCGCGATATGATACCGGGCGGAATCCGCGCTCAAAGCGCGTGTCTCCCGCATCTACAACGAGGCGATGCAACGAAATGCAACGGAATGCCACGCCGATACTCTCGGGTGCGATGCAGCACACACGCGATGGCTCGCGGCGTTTTGCGTGCTAGAAGCACCCCGTGGCCGGCAGACGAGCACAAACCGCAAACAAGCGCGCGTGGCAGCGCATGCTGTCCGGGCGCAGGCTCGACCTGCTCGATCCCTCTCCGCTCGACGTCGAGATCGCGGACATCGCGCATGGGCTCGCGCGCGTCGCGCGCTGGAATGGACAGACCGCGGGCGCGCACATCTTTTCGGTTGCGCAGCACACACTTCTGGTTGAGGCGATGGCACGGCGGCGTACCAGCCTGGATCGGCGCGCGCGCCGCGCGATCCTGCTGCACGACGCACCGGAATATGTCGTCGGCGACATGATTACGCCATTCAAGGCAGTAATCGGGGACTCTTACAAGGCGGTCGAGCAGCGCCTGCTCGTCGCGATCCATGTGCGCTTCGGCCTGCCCGCGGCGCTGCCCGCCGAGCTCACCAAACTCATCAAGGCGGCAGACCGCGAGGCTGCGCATCTCGAAGCGACGCGGCTCGCGGGATTCAGCGAGACGGAAGCGCGGCGCTTTTTCGGCGCGCCGCCGGAGGTTTCGGCGGCGGTCGAAAGGGATTATCTAACACCATGGCCCGCGAGGGACGCCGAAGCGCGTTACCTGAAACGATTTTCCGAATTGGAACGTTGAGGTTTTGATGATCCACGTCTGTTCCCTGGCGCGGTTGCACGACACGGTGCGCGAGACCGGTGCACGCCACGTCGTCACGCTGATCAAGGATATCTCCCTGGTGCGCCGGCCGGGCGAAATCGAGGCCGGAAACCATCTGTTGCTCGATATGGACGACATCAACGAGCACATCGACGGCTATGTCATGCCGGGCGAGCAGCACGTCGACGACATGCTCCGCTTCGTGCGCCGCTGGGATCGCAAGGCGCCGCTGGTGGTGCACTGCTACGCCGGCATCAGCCGCTCGACCGCGGGTGCGTTCGTGGCCGTGTGCGCGCTCAATCCGCACCGCGACGAGCGGCAGATCGCGCGCGCGCTCCGCCTCGCCTCGCCGACCGCATACCCCAACGTCCGCATCGTGCAGCTCGCCGACCGGATGCTCGAGCGCAACGGCCGCATGGTGCGGGCGATCGAGGGTATCGGGCGCGGCGAGATGGCCCACGCCGCGGTGCCGTTCCGTCTCGACCTCGAGTGACGTGAATGGCGGACCTGCCGCTTACGCCGATCGAGATCGGGCTCACCGCCGCGATCGTCGCGGTGGAGGACGGCGAGCCCGCGATCCTGGTTGCGGGCGACGGCGAGACCGGCGAGGCGCGCGCCGGCCTGCCGTTCGGCCCGTTCGATCCGCTCGCGCACCGCACCTTCGAGATGGGTCTGCGCGCCTGGGTCGAGGCACAAACCGGCCTGCGCGTCGGCTATGTCGAGCAGCTCTACACGTTCGGCGATCGCGGCCGCCATGTCGGACCGGCCGACGCCGCCCCCCACGTCGTGTCGGTCGGCTACCTTGCGCTCACCCGCATGCCGGACAGCGCCGTCGCCCTGAAGAACGCCGGCGTCGAACCCTGGTATCGCTTCTTCCCGTGGGAGGATTGGCGCGAGAAGCGCCCCGCGATCCTCGACACCATCATGCCGCTGCTCGCCGAATGGATCCCGCCGTCGGCGCATGGCGAGCTCGGGCGCGCACTCGGCTGGCGCGAGCGGTTGCACCTGTGTTTCGGCGTCGGCGGCTCGCCGTGGGACGAGGAAAAGGTGCTCGACCGCTACGAGATGCTCTACGAGGCGGGTCTCGTCGACGAGGCGCGGCGCGACGGCCGTGAGGCTGCGCTCAAGCGAGCGGAGCTGCCCGCGCTCGGCGAGCTGATGCGCTTCGATCATCGCCGCATTCTTGCGACCGCGATCGCGCGACTGCGCGCCAAGCTCAAATATCGCCCCGTCGTGTTCGAGCTGATGCCGGCCGAGTTCACGCTCACCGAATTGCAGCATACCGTCGAGGCGATCTCCGGCCGCGTGCTGCACAAGCAG
>JAXDNZ010000228.1:0-3262 GCA_034669185.1 Hyphomicrobiales bacterium | reverse complement strand
GCAACTATGTCAGCGCGCACACCCGCGAGACGCCGCTTGCCGCCGAGCTTCGCGAGGAAACGATGCGCAGCATTCCGAACGGGCAGATGATGACGCCGCCGGATGTCGCGGCGCTGCTCGGTTTGCTCGCGCGGATCGCCGGCGCCAGGCGCGCGATCGAGGTCGGCACGTTCACCGGCTATGGCTCGCTCGCGATCGCCTCCGCGCTGCCGGCCGACGGAGAGCTCATCTGCCTCGATATCAACAAGGAGTGGACCGCGATCGGCAAGCGTTACTGGGAGCGCGCCGGCGTCGCGTCGCGCATCGATCTCAGGCTCGCGCCCGCGGCCGAGACGCTCGCGAAGCTCGCGGCGAGCGAGGCCGGGCGTTTCGACTTCGCCTTCATCGACGCCGACAAAAGCGGCTATGACGCCTACTACGAGCTTTGCCTGACACTGATGCGCCCCGGCGGCGTGATCGCGCTCGACAACATGCTGTGGTACGGCGCGGTCGCCGACAAATCCGTGCAGGATGCCGACACGAAGGCGTTGCGCGCGCTGAACGACAAGATCATCAAGGACGAGCGCGTGGACGCATGCCTGCTGACCGTCGGCGACGGCGTGATGGTGGCAAGGAAGCGTTAGTTCCTCACCCGCACCGGCAGGGCCGTAAACCCGCGGAACCGCGCACGGCGACTGCGCACCGGCGCGCCGTCCGGTTCGTAATCGGGAAAGCGCGCCAGAAACCGCTCGATCGCGATACGGCCTTCGAGACGCGCCAGGCTCATGCCGGCGCACATGTGGATGCCCGAGCCGAACGCAAGATGGCGCGTCGGGTTGCGGGCGACGTCGAAGCGGTCGGGATCGGGGAACGGCTCGGCGTCGCGGTTGGCGGCGCCGATGCAGAGGGTGACCAGCGTTCCTTTCGGCATCGCGACGCCGCCGATTTCCGTGTCCTCCGTGACGCCGCGGTTGCCGAGCTGGTTCGAGCTCTCGAAGCGCAACACTTCCTCGACCGCGCTCTTCATCAGCGCGGGATTCGCGATCAGGCGCCGCCGCTCATCGGGAAAGCGGATGAAGATCTCCAGCGCATTGCCGATCAGGTTGGTCGTGGTCTCGTGCCCGGCATTGAGGATGAAGATGCAGTTCTGGATCAGCTCTTCCTCGGACAGCTTTCGCCCCTCGTGCTCGCCGCGGATGAGGCGCGTGAGCAGATCCTTCTCGGAATCGCCCGGATGCGCGCGGCGATCCGCGACCAGGCCCGTCAGGTAGGCGGAGAAATCGCGCACGGCCTCGTTGCCGCGCGCCGTCTGCTCGTCGCTCAACACGGGCTCGAGCGCCCCCAAGATTGCAAGCGACCAGCCGCGCAACGGGGAGCGATCCCGCCGCGGCACGCCGAGCAGGTTGCCGATGATCTCGACCGGAATTGCCGAGGCGAAATCCTCGATGATGTCCGCGCGGCCTTTCTCGGCCATCGCGTCGAGCAGCCGGTCGACCAGCGTGACGAGCCCACCTTCCATCTCGGCGATGACGCGGTTCGACAGCGCCATCTGGATCGCGCGGCGCACATGCGTATGCAGCGGCGGATCGTTGAACACGAGGCTGGTGGTGTGGTGCCGGTAGAGCGGCGCGTTGCCGTATTTCGGCAAGAACTCGACCTTCTTGTCGGAGGAGAACGTGCGGGCGTCGCGATAGACCGCGTCGCAATCGCGCCAGCGCGTCAGCAGGTACGCGCCATCCGGCATGCGGTGCACCGGATCGTGCTCGCGCAACGCGGCGTAATAGGGAAACGGATCGTCGATGAAGTCCGCCGGCAGGCGCTTCAGATCGAAGTCGCGCGCCGCAGCGGCTGCCTGGTCGGGCGAGAATGCGCGCGAACGCGCGTCGGCGATCGTCATGGCGGCATTCCAGCGCGTGCGAGCCATCCGCGCAAGGCGGCCCGCCGTTGCACGGCTCCGCGAGTTCGGTCATGAAAGGACACGCGACGCCGAATGGCGTGTTTCGAGGAACGAAGGAACGCCACAGTGAAGCTCTACGGCTATTTCCGCTCGTCCGCGGCCTATCGGGTCCGCATCGCGCTCAATCTCAAGAAGCTGCCTTACGACCATGAGGCCGTGCACCTGACACGCGAAGGCGGTTGGCAGTTCCGCGAAGGGTACCGTGCGATCAATCCGCAGAAGCGCGTGCCCTCGCTGGCGCTCTCGACCGGCGACGTGCTGCTGCAGTCGCTCGCGATCATCGAATATCTCGACGAGGTTTTCCCCGAGCCGCCGCTCCTTCCCGCCGATGCGATCGAACGCGCGCACGTGCGCGCCGTGTCACAGGTCATCGCGTGCGATATTCATCCGATCAACAACCTCGCGGTGCTCAACTATCTCAAGGGACCGCTGAAGCAGGATCAGCCGACGGTGGATGACTGGTATCGCCACTGGACCGAGCAGGGCTTCGACGCGGTCGAGCGGCTGATCAAGCCCGGCCCTTACGCGTTCGGCGCGCACGTCACCGTCGCCGATCTTTGTCTGGTGCCGCAGGTGTTCAACGCGCGGCGCTTCAAAGTCGACATGGCGAAGTATACCAAGATCGCCGCGGTCGATGCCGCCTGCCTGAAACTCCCCGCCTTCGACAAGGCGCGGCCGGAAAACCAGCCGGACGTCGAATAGGTCTCAAGAAACGTGGTCATGCCAGTCGAAGCCGGCGCCCTCGGCGAGCCCGAGCCGCCGGACGCCGAGCTGCCGAAGCGCATCAACCTCCCCGCCGTCATCGGCTGGATGACCGGCACGCTGCTCTCGTTCTCGCTGATGGCGATCTCGGTGCGCCAGCTCGGCGGCGTGCTCAACCTGTTCGAGATCCTGATGGTGCGCAGCATCGGCGGGCTGTCGGTTCTGCTCGTCGTGATGGCGGCGCAACCGCATCTGTTCAGGGTGCTCGTGATCCGTCGGCCGGTCGTCCACCTGGTGCGCAACGGAACGCATTTTCTCGCGAGCCTCGGCTGGTCGCATGCCGTGATCGTGCTGCCGCTCGCGACCGTGTTCGCGATCGAGTTCATGATGCCGGTGTGGGCCGGCGTGCTCGCCGTGCTGTTCCTCGGCGAGCGGTTCACGCTGAGCCGCGCCGGCTCGATCGTGCTCGGCTTTCTCGGTGTGCTCGTCATCCTGCGTCCCGGCATCGAGGCGTTCCAGCCGGCCGCGCTCGCCGTGCTGGCGGCCTCATTCGGCTACGCGGTCTCCAATATCGCCACCAAGAAACTGGTTCCCGTGCAGGCCACGATCGCGATCCTGTTCTGG
>JAXDNZ010000227.1:0-3416 GCA_034669185.1 Hyphomicrobiales bacterium | reverse complement strand
CAACACCTTCGGCCGACGACTTCGCCGTCAAGGCGACGCTGGAGACGCGGCTCGCCTATATCGTCACCGGCAACGCCGATGTCGACAACATCAGCAAGGTCGGGCTGCAGAGCCTGACCCTGTTCCTGGCGCAGCGCACCGCGCTGGAAGCCGGCGATCCGGTCGGGCTCGACCCCGCGCGCGACGAGCTTGCGTTCTTCCCGCTGATCTACTGGCCGGTCTTGCCCGGCGCCGCGAAGCCCTCGCCCGAGGCGCTCGCGCGCATCGACGCCTACATGAAACAGGGCGGCACCGTGCTGTTCGACACGCGTGACGCCGTGCTGGCGCTGCCCGGCCCCGGCGGCGAGTCGCGCTCACCCGGCATGCTGGCGCTGCGCGACATCCTCTCCTCGCTCGATATTCCCGAGCTGGAGCCCTTGCCGCGCGATCACGTGCTGACCAAGACATTCTTCCTGCTGAAGGACTTCCCCGGCCGCTTCACGACCGGCCAGCTCTGGGTCGAGGCAACCGCCGCGCCGACCGAGGACGAGGCCGAGCGCCCCGCGCGCGCCGGCGACGGGGTGTCGTCGATCCTGATCACGTCGAACGATCTCGCGGGCGCCTGGGCACAGCGCAACGACGGCCTGCCCGATCTGCCGCTGTTCTCCGGCGACAACCGCGACACGCGGCAGCGCGAGTTCGCCTTCCGCGCCGGCGTCAACATCGTGATGTACACGCTGACCGGCAACTACAAGGCCGACCAGGTGCATATCCCGGCACTGCTCGAACGGCTGGGGCAGTAGATGGGTTTCGGCATCACGTTCTCGCCGCTCGTCCCGCCAGCGATCCTGTGGGCGTCGATCGCCGCGGCGGCGGTGATTGCGGCGCTCCTGCTCACCGTGCGCGCGCGCGGCGCGATCCTGCGCACGATCGCGCTCGCCTTCGTGGCGCTCGCGCTCGCAAACCCGTCACTGACACGCGAGGACCGCGAGGCGCTGCCCTCCGTGGCGGTCGTGGTGGTCGACAAGAGCCCGAGCCAGAATTTCGGCGACCGCGAGAAACAGGCCGAAGCGGCGCGCGCCGCGCTTAGCCAACGGCTCGGCCGCGTCCCGGGACTGGAAGTGCGCACGGTCGAGGCCGGCCAGGCCGATGGCGAGACCGACGGCACGCGGCTGTTCTCGGCGCTCGGCGCGGCGCTCGCCGACGTGCCGCCCGACCGGGTGGCGGGCGCGATCTTCATCACCGACGGCCGCGTGCATGACGTGCCGGCGGACGCCGCGCAGCTCGGCTTCGCGGCGCCGGTGCACGCGCTGATCACCGGCCGGCGCGGCGAGCGGGACCGCCGCGTCGTCCTCGTCTCGGCGCCGCGCTTCGGCATCGTCGGCCAGCAGCAGACGATCGTGCTGCGCGTCGAGGACCAGGGCGCGCAGCCGGGCCCGGTGCAGCTCGCGGTGCGGCGCGACGGCGAGACGCTGGAGACCCGCAACGTCACCGCCGGCGAGACCGTGCGCGTGCAGGTGCCGATCCCGCATGCCGGACAGAACATCGTCGAGATCGAGGCGTCGCCGATGGACGGCGGCGAGCTCACCACCATCAACAACCGCGCCGTGGTGGCGATCGACGGCGTGCGCGACAAGCTGCGCGTGCTGCTGGTCTCGGGCGAGCCCCACGCCGGCGA
This sequence comes from Hyphomicrobiales bacterium, assembly GCA_034669185.1. Classification (GTDB taxonomy): domain Bacteria; phylum Pseudomonadota; class Alphaproteobacteria; order Rhizobiales; family Xanthobacteraceae; genus PALSA-894. The sequence continues at coordinate 1,759 of JAXDNZ010000227.1, read as the reverse complement.
GCGCACCTGGCGCAATCTGCTGAAGTCGGACGCCTCGGTCGATCTGGTGCATTTCACGATTCTGCGTCCGCCCGAGAAGCAGGATGGAACGCCGATCAACGAGCTGTCGCTGATCGCGTTTCCGACGCGCGAGCTGTTCCAGCAGAAGATCAACGAGTTTCACCTCATCATCTTCGACCGCTATGCACGCCAGGGCGTGCTGCCGATCCTCTACTTCGACAACATCGCCCAATACGTCCGTCAGGGCGGGGCCGTGCTGGTCGCGGCCGGACCCGACTACGCGAGCCCGACCTCGATCTGGCGCACGCCCCTCAACGCCGTGCTGCCGGCCGAGCCGACCGACCGGATGACCGAGGGGCCGTTCCATGCGCGCCTCTCCGATCTCGGCAAACGCCACCCGGTGACGCGCGGGCTCGAAGGCGCCGACACCGAGCCGCCGCACTGGAGCCGCTGGTTCCGCCTCGTCGACGCGCGTTCCGACAAGGGCACTTCGGTGATGAAGGGGCCGGAGGACAAGCCGCTGCTGCTGCTCTCGCGCGAGGGCGAGGGCCGCGTCGCGCTGTTCCTCTCCGACCACATCTGGCTGTGGGCACGCGGCTACGAGGGTGGCGGACCGCATATCGACCTGCTGCGCAGGCTCTCGCACTGGCTGATGAAGCAGCCGGATCTCGAGGAGGAAGCGCTGCGCCTTTCGCTGCGCGGACGCGACCTCGAAGTGAGGCGCCAGACCATGGCCGACACCGCCGGCGAGGTGACGGTCACGACGCCGAGCGGACAGACGCGCGCCCTCAGCCTCGTGACGGCCGAGCCCGGCGTGTGGCGCGCGCTCACGCACGCCAACGAGCTCGGCCTGTGGCGCGCGACCGACGGCAAGCTGACCGCGCTGATCAATGTCGGGCCGGCCAACCCGCGCGAATATGCCGAGGTGACGTCATCGACCGAGGTGCTCAGCCCGCTTGCGAACGCGACCGGCGGCGACGCGCGCCGTCTCGCCGATGCGTCCGGCAACGTTACGGTGCCGCGCGTGCTCGGGGTGCGCTCGAGCGACACCTTCAAGGGCGACGACTGGATCGGCCTGAAGATGCGCGACGCCAGCGTGGTGCGCGGGATCGGCGTGCTGCCGATGTTCGCCGGGCTGATCGGCCTGCTGCTGCTGGTCGGCTCGCTCGCCGCGACGTGGATGCGCGAAGGCCGCTGAGTCGGCAAAGAATGCGCAAGGCGCGCTAAGCACCGGGAGTGGCGAAACCGAATGGCCGTGCGATAAGCTCGCGCGCCATGCCGTCCCGCCTCGCCGTCCTGATCAGAAGCCTGATCCCTGCCGCGCTCATCAGCGTCGCGCTGGCGGCGGTATTTTTCGTCCTGTTCGCCGCGGCCGCGATCTGGGCGCCGCAAGACCGGCAGGCGATCCGCCAGAACTTGATCGAAGCCATCACGAGCGGCGAGTTCAGCGCGCAGACCAGCATCGGACCGAACCAGACATTTCCGATGTATCGCAGCGCAAACGACTGCTTCCTCCTCGGCATGATGCTGGCGCCGGCGGGCAGCCGTGCGGCCGAGGCGCTGAGCAACCGGGTGGTGGCGGCAAGTCCGTCCGCGCCCGATGCGCGCGCACCGCCGTTTCCGCCTTGCCAGGCGCTTCTGCGGGCGCTTCCGGAACTGGGGGGCAGCGGCGCCGAATTCGTCGAATATGACCGCTACATCCTCGGCATGCGCGTGCTCGGACAAGCGCTGCTGTCGGTGGCGTCGCTCAAGTCGATGC
>JAXDNZ010000226.1:0-3304 GCA_034669185.1 Hyphomicrobiales bacterium | reverse complement strand
TTCATGATCTCGGAACTGAAGCGCGCGTTCGAGATCGGATTCCTGTTGTTCCTGCCGTTCCTGATCATCGACCTCGTGGTCGCCTCGGTGCTGATGTCGATGGGCATGATGATGCTGCCGCCGGTCGTGGTGTCGCTGCCGTTCAAGCTGATCTTCTTCGTGCTGGTCGACGGCTGGCACCTGGTCGCCGGCAGCCTGGTGCAAAGTTACGGAAGCTGACGCGCAATCGCCGCCACGGGCTAAAGCCGCCGGCCCGCGCTGCCGGTGACCAGCCGATCGTTCGGCTGCGGCGCGCCCGCGGCCGCCGGGAGCCGCGCCGGCACGGCCGCGTTCACCTCGGGAAAGCGCGCCTTGATGTCGCGCAGGAACGCATCGAGCGTGTCGATCGCCGCGATCGCCTTGGCGATCTCGGTGAATTCCGGCGCGCTCGCGGCGAACGGCGCGGTCACGATCTCGAACGCGCGCTTGTCCGCGCCATCGCCGACGCGGGCGAGGTATTTCTGGCGGAAGCGATCGAGCCCGATCGTCTCCTCGGCGAGCGCGTAGCCGATCGCGGCGCGCAGCACGTCGGCGCGCTCGGCTTCCGTCAGCGGCGCTGAATCGCGCCAGCGCTCGCCGAGCAGTTTCTCGATCTGCTCGCCCGCCGCGCGCCAGCGCCGCGCCTTCCACAGGATGTCGGCGCGCAGCCGCTCGACCTCGCGGCCTTCGAGGTTGGCGACGACTTCGAGCGCGACGTCGGGCCGCCCGATCTCGGAGAGCGCGCGCGACTCCAGCATCAGGCGCTGGTTGCGCAGCTCGGTCGGCAGGTCGCCGGCGCGGCTCAGGCGCAGCGACTGGATCGAGCGATCCGGCTTGCGCGCCATCAGGTAGATCACCGCGAGCCGCACCGCGACCTGCGCACGCGCGGCACCCTGCAGGCGATGGTCGACCTGATGCTGCAACAGCTCGGCCGCCTGGTCGAGCAGATCCATCGAGACGAGCCGGTCGGCGAGGCGGCGGATCATCTCGTCGCCGCGCCGTCCGACCGGCGTCAGATTGCGGAAGTCATAAAAGAGCGAGAGCGCGTCGATGGCCGGGATCGTGTCCCCCTTCGGCGTCAGGAACAGCGCCTCGAACGCGGTCGCGGCATCGTCCTGGATGCGGCGCGTCATCTCCGATTGCGGATGCGCCAGCAGCGCGACACGCATCAGATGGAATTCGTCGCGATAGCGCCCCTCCTCGCCATAGAAGCGCGCGAGCAATGCCAGCGCCTCTGCCTCGGTCTCATCGCCACGCCACCCGGTGGTGAGCTCTTCGAGAGCCGTCACCGCATCCTCGCGCTTCACCTCGCCGATCGCATGGCGCAACGAAATCTCGCGCAGCCGCGCACGCGCCGCAGCTGGGCGCTCGGACGTCCCGGCGGCCGCCTGATAGTAGGTGAGCGCATCGGCGAGGCGCCCCAGCCCCTCGGCGACGCGGCCCTTCAGCACGTCCAGCTCGCCGGCAAGCTCGCGCGGTACACCAAGCGTCTCGAACTCGTGCAGGCGGTTCGCGGCATCGCCGAAGTCGCGCACCTCGATCGCGGCGCGCAGCGCCTGCTTGCAGATCTCGCGCTGCAGCTCGACCGGTAGCGTCGCGATCGCGTTGTCGAACGCCCTGAAGCCCGCGCGCGCCTCGGTCCACTTGCCCTGTTGCGCGAACATGACCGCGCGCCAGAGCGGTGCGTCGTGCCGATTGCCGACGATGGTGTGCGCGAGATCCTTCTGCGCCTCGGCGGTGCGGCCGAGCATCAGGTTCGCAACGGCACGCAGCACCAGCGGACTTCCATCCTCGGCAATCAGGCGCTCGTCGCCCGCCACCATGTCGAGCACGCCCTTCGCTTCGGCGTGCATGCCGCGCGCGAGATAGAAGCGCGCCAGATCCACCCGCGTCCCGGCCCGTTGCGCGCTCGCCGCCTCGGCGGCCGCGCGGACAAGGTCGGATTGGCGCTCGCGGAACTCGGCGGCGCGGTCGATGCCCCAGGTCTGCGGGTCGATCAGCGCCCCGCGCTCGGTGCGGCGCGGCTCGGCGCCTTGAGGCGAAGCCGCCGCAACGGGCGCGCCGGCGGCCGACAACGTGAGGCCGCCCGGCCGCGTCACGATGATCTTCTCCGGCGATACCTCCGCCGTCACGTCGTCGGCGAGCGGCTGGATCACCACGCCATGGGTCGAGGTGAGCGCGCGGAATTCAACGAAATCCTGCTGCTTGACGAAACCGCGCGCGGGTGTGAGCGCGGTCACCACCATCAGCGTGTCACCGACGTCCGGGTCGGCGAGCCGATGCAGCTGGCTCGGCTGATCGAAAGGGATGCTGACACTTGCGCGCGCCGGGCTGCTCATGTTGCGCAACGTGCCGAGCGGACGCGTCGGCTCCATCGCGACGTCGCCGATCGTCACCGTCCAGACCGGCCCGTCGGCACCGGCACTGGTGAGCTTCGGCCGGTCGAGCTTGAGCGCCACGACCTGGCCGTCGTTCGAGCGGGTCACCGTGGCGCTGCTGACCGTGCCACCGGACTTGGCGACGAGTTGGCCGAGATCGATCGGCACCGCGCTGTCGAACACCAGCCAGACCGTGTCGGCGCGCCGGAACACGGCTGCGGGCGTCGGCGCCGCGAACGGAAAGGCGAGACGCAGCGTGTCGCCCTGGCGTTTGATCTCCACCGCGATCGAGGTCGGCGGCGCGACCGGTGCCGCGGTCGCGGGCTGCGGCGCAGGCGCTCCGGAAGCAACGACGCCCGCCGGCGGTGCGGCGGGCTCGGCAGGCGGTGCGCTGGCTGCAGGCTTCACGGGTGGGGCGGTCGCCTGCTGAGGAACGGTGGGCGTGGCAGGGGCCGCGGCCGGCGTCGTGGCGGCGGGCCGCGTCTCGATCAGCGCGGAGCCGAGCGTGGTCGGCTTGCCAGGCTGTTGCGGCGCCACCTCGCGCTGCGCGATCGGCTGAATATCGACGACGTAGTTGTTGTCCTCGCGGAACGTGCGCACGTCGACCTTGCCAAGGAATGCGAAGCGCACGGCCGGCGTCTCTCCGGCCGATCCGCTTTCGATCATGCTGATGGTCGGCGGCAACGCGGCCTGCACATCGGCAAGATCGAAGCGCAGCGGCGCATCGAAGGTCAGCGTCAAACCGTTCTCGGCACGGTTGGTCGAAACCGGCACCAGGCCAGGCAGTTCGAAGATGTAGCGCGTGAAGGTCGGCTGCGCGCCGACGCGTACGCGCACCGGCGGCCGCGCGCGCAACGCTGCGATCTGCTGCTGCTGGCGCATCTTCTTGTCGGCCTCGCGCGCGCGAC
>JAXDNZ010000225.1:0-6179 GCA_034669185.1 Hyphomicrobiales bacterium | reverse complement strand
ACCGGAATTCCGCTCATGTATTTCGACCAGAGCAAGTGGCAGCTCCAGCCGTACGGGAATTACGTACATCCAATCTCAATTTTCTCGCGCAATTATCAACCGAAGATGCACGAACTGTTCGTAAAGTCGAAGGCACCCAAGATCGACTTCGGCATCGGCTATCGCCACCGCCCGAACGAGTCGAGCCTCCTGGTGGCCACCAAAAAGGCGGCGAAGCCGTAACGACGGGGGAACCAGATGCGATCGCGCTTCATCACGTTCTGCGCCGTAACCGCCGCCCTCATCGTCGGCGCAGGCGCGGCGAGCGCCCAGTACATGTACGATCCGGACGGGCGCTATTCGGCCGGCAATCCGAAGTACCGGTACGGCAGCGGCGTTTCGCCGGTTCCGCGCACCACCGTAAGCTATCCGAGCAAGTACGCACCGGGAACGATCGTGGTGAACACGACCGAGCGGCGGCTCTACCTCGTGCTCAGCGAGGACCGGGCCATCCGCTACGGCATTGGCGTCGGCCGCATGGGCATGACCTGGTCCGGCACCACCCAGATCGCGCAGAAGCGCGAATGGCCGGACTGGACGCCACCCGAGCAGATGCGCGCGCGCGTGAGAGGCCTGCCGCGCTTCATGAAGGGCGGTCCCGATAATCCGCTCGGTGCACGCGCAATGTATCTCGGCGCCTCGCTCTATCGCATCCACGGCTCGAACGAGCCGGAGACGATCGGTCAGGCGGTCTCGTCGGGCTGTTTCCGCCTCACCAACGAAGACGTGATCGACCTCTACGACCGCGTGCGCGTCGGCGCCAAGGTGGTGGTGCTGCGGTAACGCGTGCCCTACCCGCGCGTCAGTCCCTTGGCGGCGAGTTCATTGAGATAGTCCTGCCAGTACGCCGGCTGGTTCTGCCCGAGCTCGAGCAGATAGTCCCACGAGAAAATGCCGGTCGAATGCATGTCGTCGAAGATCAATCGCACGGCATAATTGCCCACCGGCTCGAGCTGGAGAATCGCGACGTTCTTCTTGCCCGGCACGGTCTTGCGCTCGTCCGGCGAATGGCCCTGCACCTCGGCGCTGGGGCTGCGCACCCGCAGGTATTCGGCCGGCAGCGCGAAGCTCTCGCCTCCCTCGAAAGCGACCGTCAGCGTCTTGCGGTCCTTGGAGAGGCGCAGTTCCGTCGGCCAATTATCACCCACAACTTTCAATCCTTCCAAAGCCGCCCTATATCATATTGAATAGGTTGCCGAACACGCCCGGAACGGCGGTCCCGGGGCTGGATATCCGATGGAATTTGAACGCGCCGCGACGATCATGCCGGCTCCGCTGATCGACCCATTCCAGCGGGCGATCACCTATCTGCGCGTCTCGGTGACGGACCGTTGCGATTTCCGCTGCGTCTACTGCATGTCCGAGAACATGGCGTTCCGGCCGAAGCCCGAGCTGCTCACGCTGGAAGAACTCGACCGCGTTTGCAGCGCTTTCGTAGCGCGCGGCGTGCGCAAGCTGCGGCTGACCGGCGGCGAGCCACTGGTGCGGCGCTCCATCATGACGCTCTTTGAGTCGCTGTCGCGCCATATCGGCGACGGCCTCGATGAGCTCACGCTGACCACCAACGGCTCGCAGCTGCCCAAATATGCCGCCGGGCTCGCGGCCTGTGGCGTCAAGCGCGTGAACATCTCGCTCGACACGCTCGACCCCGACAGGTTCCGCGCGATCACGCGCTGGGGCGAGCTCGACAAGGTGATGGCCGGCATCGACGCCGCGCAACACGCGGGCCTCAAGGTCAAGATCAACGCGGTCGCGCTGAAAGGCGTGAACGAGGACGAACTGCCGGACCTGGTTGCCTGGGCGCATGGGCGCGGCATGGACCTGACCTTCATCGAGGTGATGCCTCTCGGCGAGATCGACGCGAACCGGCTCGACCAATATCTGCCGCTCTCGATCGTGCGCGCGCGCCTTGCCGAACGCTATACGCTCGACGACATCGACTATCTGACCGGCGGGCCGGCGCGCTACGTGCGCGTGGCCGAGACCGGCGGACGACTAGGCTTCATCACGCCGCTCACCCATAATTTCTGCGAGTCGTGCAATCGGGTGCGGCTCACCTGCACCGGCACGCTCTACATGTGCCTCGGCCAGGAGGATGCCGCCGATCTGCGGGCGCCGCTGCGGGCGTCCGAGAGCAACGACCTCCTCAACACTGCGATCGATAACGCGATCGCGCACAAGCCCAAGGGCCACGACTTCGTCATCGACCGTCGCCATCGCGGACCCGCCCTCGCGCGCCATATGAGCGTGACCGGGGGCTGATTCCGCCATACCCTCGGCGCACGCGGGCCATGCAGGCGCACGCTCGACGCTCGCGCAATCGACATGCTACTGCACACGCGCCTTTGCGGGCCGCCCGCGCTTTTTTGAGCGCTCACCCGCCGTCCAACGGAGCTTCTCTTGTCGTCAGCGCGCGCCAACCGACGCGGCATGTTTGCTCTTGCGGGCGCGATGGCGACGTTCAGCGTGAACGATATGCTGCTGAAGCTCACCGCACAGCGCTATCCGCTGGGCGAGGTCATCACGGTGCGCGGGCTGATCGCGATGGCGCTGGTCGGCGTATTCCTGCTCGCGTTCGGCCATCTCACGGCGCTGCGCGCCACCGTCAGGCCGCTCGTTCTCTTCCGCACCGCGCTGGACGGCGCCGCCATGATCATGTTCACCTCGGCGCTCGTGCATATGCCGCTCGCGGAGCTTTCCGCGATCAATCTCGTCTCGCCGCTGATCATAACGGCGCTCGCCGTGATCTTCTTTGCCGAGGAAGTCGGCTGGCGGCGCTGGACCGCGATTATCGTCGGCTTCATCGGCACGCTGTTCATCGTCAAGCCGACCGCCGCCAACTTCAACGCCTGGGCGCTGCTCGGCATCGCCTGCGCGTTCGCGGGCGCGAGCCGCGACGTCGTCACGCGACGGCTCGATGCGCGCATTCCAAGCCTCGTGATCTCGTTCATGGCCGCGGTCGGCTCATCGGTCATCGGGCTGGCGCTCTGGATCTTCGAGGACTGGCGCGCGATGGCGCTCGTCGATGTCGGCATGCTGGCGATCTCGGCCGCTTTCGTATCGATCGGCCACCTGCTGATCGTGATCGCGTTCCGCGGCGTCGACGTCGCGGCGGTCGCGCCGTTCCGCTACACGCTGCTCCTGTGGGCCGGGATTTGCGGCTATTTCGCGTTCGGCGAGGTGCCGGACCGGTTCGCGATCTTCGGCGCGGCGCTGATCGTCGGCAGCGGCCTCTATGCGCTCCACCGGGAAGTGGTGCGCCGGCGCACGCTCGCGGCCGGCGTACCGCCGGGCGAGCCGGGCTCCTGAGCCTTCAGGCCGCCGCGAGGCCGGTGACGCGGAAAAGTTCGACCGTCTCCAGCATCGTGGGTTCGAAGCGCACCCCGAAGCAGTCGCTCGCGACCCACACGACTTTTCCCCGCACCGGGGATAACCCGTCGAACGTGACTGTCACCGCGCGGTTCACGGCGATGCCGGGAACGGCGGCAATGCGCGCGCCTCCGCGGCTCACGTCGTACACGTCTGCTGCAATCGCCGTGCCGTCCGCTTGCACGATGCCGCGCGCTTTCACATCGAAACGCGGATGCTCGCGCAGGTCCGCGCGCAACGCGTGACGCACGATTTCGGGGATTTCGGCGCGGATCGCCTCGGAGGCGCGCTGCATCTCGGCGGCGACGCGCGCAACCTCGACGGCGTTCGCGTTCGAGCGCGTGACCATGTCGGCGATGCCCGTCATGCGCTCGGCGACGTCGGACACCGCCGCATTGGTGCCGCGCACATTGGTGACGAAGCCGGCGGTAGCGGCGCGCTGCTGATCCATCGCAACGGCGACCGATTGCGTGACCGCCGACAGCGCGTCGATGGCCTCGGCGATCGACGCGATGGAGGTAACGGCTTCGCCCGTGGTCGACTGTATCTCGGCGATCTTGGCGCCGATTTCGGCCGTTGCCTTGCCGGTCTGCGTTGCGAGCGATTTGACTTCCGTCGCGACCACCGCGAAGCCGCGTCCGGCTTCGCCGGCCCTCGCCGCCTCGATGGTCGCGTTGAGTGCGAGCAGATTGGTCTGTTCGGCGATCGCCGTGATCACGCCGACGATGTCGCCGATGTCCTTTGCGGCCTTCGCCAGCGCGCCGACGGTGCTGCGCGAGCTCGCCGCGCGCTCGACAGCGCTCTGCCCGATGTGCGACCCGCGCCGGACCTTGTCCACGATCGCGTCGATCGCCGCGATCACTTCGTCGGACAAGCGGCTCGCATCCTCGTTCATCGTCCGCGAATGGTCGGCGGCTTGCGCGGCTTCGCGCGCAGCGGCGTGCACGGTTTCGAGCGCGCCGCGCATGTCCGCGGTCTTGGCGCGCAACACCGCCGTTCCATCGGTGACGGGGCGTAGTCCCCGCTCGGTGGCGGCCTCGACCTCGCGCGCCATATTCGACAGGTTGGTGCGTCGCGCGGCGCGCTCCGCGGTGTAAAGCGCAGCGTGAGCGGAGCCGTGGCGCTCGCGCGCCGTGACGGTATCGGCCAGATGCGCGGCCACCGCGCGCAGGCATTCCGTTTCGCTTCGCGGAACAGAATCCGGCGCAACCATGTCCGGGCGACCGCCGGCCAGCGCCGCCAAGCGACCGGCGACGGCGCGCAGACTGCCGACGATCGAGCGCGCAACCGGCCAAGCCGCCACCATCCCGATGACCGCCACCACGGTCCCGAGCATCGGGGAAAACCACGTGACCACGACCGCGGGTGCGAGCGCGACGAGGATAACTCGCTCGAGGACGGTCAGGCGCTGCATCGCGATCTCAAAAGCGTGCCGACAACAAAAATCACGCCCCGGCCGGGCGCTGCAATTCACAGTGGCATCATGGACCTACGTGGTTAACCAAATCTTGAGGAAGCGCCCGGGGACAGCGCCCGCGCGGGCTTCCACCTCCTGCGCGGCCGGCGCGCACGCAGGGCGGGCACATCGGCCAAGTTTAGATTGACGCGCCGTGGCGGGTTCGGGCTAAGTGCGGGCAAGGCGGCACCAAGACCGGCAGTCGGGACGGGCTACAAAGCAGGCTGCGACAGCTTCACCGGCTGTCGCCCAGAGGGGATCGGAACGTGCGTGTGCTGCTCGGCGCGAGCCGCGCCATCGATTGGGTCAACGAGAAATTCAGCGTCATCGCGAACTGGCTCGTGTTGCTGGCTTGTCTGATCAGCGCCGGCAACGCCTTCAGCCGCTATCTGTTCGCCGAAAGCTCGAACGGCTGGCTGGAAGTGCAGTGGTACATGTTCGCCGGCATGGTGCTGCTCGGTGGCCCCTATACGCTCAAAATGAACGAGCACGTGCGCGTCGACCTTGTCTACGGCATGGTCTCCGAGCGCACCCGCATCTGGATCGACATCATCGGAGGCTTCCTCTTCCTGCTGCCGATCTGCGTGATCCTCGTCTGGTTCACCTGGCCCTGGTTCGTGGACTCGTGGCGGCTCAATGAGGCCTCGTCCAATGCCGGTGGCCTGATCCGCTGGCCGGTCAAGCTTTTGCTGCCGGTCGGCTTCGCGCTGATGGCGCTGCAAGGCATCTCAGAGATCATCAAACGTATCGCGGCGCTCGAACACGTCATCGATATCGAGTTCAAGTACGAGAAGCCGCTGCAATGATTTTTCTCCATCTAATTCGCGACAACATGGCGCCGCAGATGTTCGCCGGCATGATCCTGTTCATGCAGATCGGCTATCCGGCAGCGTTCTCGCTTGCCGCGACTGGCCTGTTCTTCGGCTGGGTCGGGATCGAGTTCGGCCTGATCCGGCCGGACTTTCTCGGCAACCTCACCTATCAGCTCTTCGGCATCATCTCGAACGACCTGCTGCTCGCGATCCCGTTCTTCACCTTCATGGGAGCGATCCTGGAACGCTGCGGGTTGGCCGAGGATCTGCTCGATTCGATCGGGCAACTGTTCGGCCCGGTGCGCGGCGGCATGTCCTATGCGGTGATTTTCGTCGGCGCCATTCTCGGCGCAATCACCGGCACGGTCGCCGCCTCGGTGATCGCCATGGGCGTGATCTCGATGACGCCGATGCTGAAATACGGCTATTCGACGCGCCACACCATGGGCGTAATCGCCGCCTCCGGCACGATCACCCAGTTGATCCCGCCATCGCTCGTACTG
>JAXDNZ010000224.1:0-6198 GCA_034669185.1 Hyphomicrobiales bacterium | reverse complement strand
GGCGCGCCCGAGGCGGATGTGCGCCGCCTCCTGAAGCTGCTCGCGCGCATGGGCAAGGCCGATGAAGTCGCGCAGGATCACTTTTTCCTGCGCGGCACGGTCGCCGAGATGGCGGCGATCGCGTCTGCAATCGCGGCGGATGCGCCGCGGGGCGAGTTCACCGCGGCGCTGCTGCGCGACCGGCTCGACAACGGCCGCAAGGTCGCGATCCAGATCCTCGAATTCTTCGACCGCCATGGCGTGACCTTGCGGCGCGGCGACGTGCGGCGGATCAACAAGCATCGGCTCGATCTCTTCCGCGTGACGGAGCAGGCGCCGAATTCGGGAGGAGAAGCGTCCCCGGTGGGGCGTCCGGACTTCAAATCCGGGAGGGGCCGCGAGCCGGTCCTTGGTGGGTTCGACTCCCACTCTCTTCCGCCCGTTTCGAGGAGGGCGCGATGACGCCGGCCGCTTTTCTCGCATACGGACACCGCACCCGGTAATGCAGAGCAGGGGTCCGGTCCGTAGCGATATCGTGCTGGTCGGCGGCGGGCATGCCCATGTGCATGTGCTCACCGCCTTCGCGATGCGGCCCGAGCCGGGCGTGCGGCTCACGCTGATCACGCGCGATCTCAAGACACCCTATTCCGGGATGCTGCCGGGCAGCATCGCGGGCCTCTACACCCGCGACGAAATCCATATCGATCTGCTGCGCCTCGCCGCTGCGACCGGCGCGCGGCTGATCCATGCCGAGGCGGTGGGTCTCGATCGCGAGAACAAGCGCGTGCTGCTCGAGAGCCGCCCGCCGCTTTCCTACGACCTTGTGTCGCTCGATGTCGGCATCGCGCCGGCACTTGCCACGATCGACGGTGCGGCCGAGCACGGCATTGCGGTCAAGCCGATCGGCTCGTTCCTGGCGAAATTCGATACGCTGCTCGCGCGCTGCCGCGCGCCCGGCGGTCCGCGCCGGATCGCGGTCATTGGCGGCGGGGCCGGGGGCGTGGAGCTGTTGCTCTCGGTGCGGTCGCGGTTGCTCGCCGACGTCGGACCAGAGGCCGGCTTCTCCTTTGCGCTCGCGACCGCGGGCGACATCCTTGAAAGCCACAGCCCGCGTGTGCGGCGGATCTTCCGCCGCGTCCTTGCGGAACGCGGGATCGCGCTGCACGAACGGCGCAAGGTGTCGGCGCTCAAGCCCGGTGCGATCGAATTTGCATCGGGTCCGCCGCTTCCCGCCGACGCGGTGCTGGTCACCACGGATGCTTCGGCGCCGGCCTGGTTCCGCGGCACCGGTCTTGCGCTCGACGACGGATTCGTCGCTGTCGGGCCGACGCTGCAAACGCGCAACGATCCCGATGTGTTCGCGGCCGGTGATTGTGCGGCGCTTGCGAGCCCGCGCGAGAAGGCCGGCGTCTTCGCGGTGCGTGCCGGACCGCCGCTTGCCGAGAACCTGCGCCGACGAGCCCGCGGGCAGGCACCGAAAGCCTGGCATCCGCAGAAGCGACACCTCGCGCTGATCTCGACTGGCGAAAAATACGCCGTTGCCTCGCGCGGCGCGCTTGCGTTCGAAGGGCGCTGGCTGTGGACGCTGAAGGACACGATCGATCGGCGCTGGATGCGCATGTACCAGGACGTCGACCGCATGACCGCGCGTATGGCGGCGCATTCGCCTGACCCGGCCGCCTCGGCACCGGTCGAGATGCGCTGCGGCGGCTGCGCCGCGAAGGTCGGTCCGGGGCCGCTCTCGCGCGCGCTGGCCCGCCTCGCACCGGCCGAGCCCGACGGCGTGCTCGTCGGGCTCGACGCGCCGGACGATGCCGCCGTGATCGCGCCGTCGTCCGGACATCTGGTTCAGACGGTCGATTTCTTCCGTGCGTTCATCGACGACCCATATGTGTTCGGACAAATCGCCGCGAACCATGCGCTCAACGACGTGTTCGCGATGGGCGGCACTCCGCGCCATGCGCTCGCGACCGCGGTCGTGCCTCCGGGCGCGAGTGACAGGGTCGAGGAGACCCTATTTCAGCTTCTCGCCGGCGCGCGCGCGCTTCTCGATTCCGAGGGGGTCGCGCTGGTCGGTGGCCATTCCGGCGAGGGCGAATTGGCGCTCGGCTTTGCGGTCACCGGCGAGGTCGTGCCGGACCGCATCCTGCGCAAGGGAGGGCTCAAGCCCGGCGACGCGCTCGTGCTCACACGGCCGCTCGGCACCGGCATCCTGTTTGCGGCTGCGATGCGCGCCAGGGCGCGGGCGCCATGGGTGGAAGCCGCGCTCGCCGCCATGCGCCAGTCGAATCGCGCGGCAGCCACGACCTTGATCGCGCATGGCGCGCACGCCATGACCGATGTGACCGGTTTCGGCCTTATCGGGCATCTCGGCGAGATGCTGGTCGCGAGTGGCGCCGACGCCGAGCTCGATCTCGGCTCGCTTGCGCTTTACGACGGGGCGCTCGCCCTCGCGCGCGCAGGCATCGCCTCGACGCTCCTGCCGGAAAACCTCACGCTCGGTCGTCTGGTGCGCGGTGAAACCGATGCCGCGACACGCGCGCTGCTGTTCGACCCGCAGACCTCAGGCGGCCTGCTCGCCGGAATTCCGTCCGAACGCGCCGACGCCTGCGTCGCGGCGCTGCGCTCGACAGGATACGAGTGTGCGGCAGTCATCGGCCGCGTCGGCCGGAGCGGGCTCGCCGCGCCGCAGGTCGGCATCAGCCTGCGTGGAGCGCTTTGAGAGCTACACGGCCGCGGGTTGCTTGGCGCGCAGTCGCGGCATGACCTGCTCGGCGAACAGCGCGACCGAGCGCTCCGCGTCGGCGAGCGCGATGTCGCCGAAGGCGAACCGCGTCAGCACATAGTTCGCGCCGCATTGGTCGATCTGCGCCTGCAGCGCATCGCGCACGGTCGCGGGCGAGCCCGCAATCATGCGGCCGTCGTGTCCGTCGCCGTCGAACTCCGCCGGATAGACGACGTTGACCGGCCTGGTGCCGTGGTCGAGCCACAGCTTGAGGAAGCTCGCGTGCCAGCGCCGGTACGCCGGGCGCGCAAGCGTGAGTGCCACCTCGTCGGTATCGGCGACCACGACGTGCCGGGCAATGCCGAGCTTCGGTTCGCCGCCTGCGCCGGCCGCCGCGCGCAGCGCCGCGTAGCGTTCGAACAGGGCGCGCGCGGCCACGGCGTTTGCGTTCGTGACGATGCTCGCGCCGATGCTCGCCGGGCGCTCCACGCTCGCCGGCGTGGACGCGCCATACCACAGCGGCGGATGCGGCTTCTGCCACGGCTCGAGTTCGAGCGGCACATGATCGAAGCGGTAGTACTCGCCCCGAAAATCGAGCACGCGGCTTTGCAGGCCGCGGAGGATCACCTCGAACGCCTCGGCGAACATTTTCGGCGCTGCGTCCGGATCGACGCCGCAGTGACGCGTCTCGATCGGCGAAATGCCGCGGCCGACGCCGAGCTGGAACCGGCCGCCGCTGATCTGATCGAGCATGCAAATCTCCTCGATCAGGCGGAGCGGGGGGTAGAGCGGCAACGTGTAGACCAGCGGCCCGAAGTTGAGCCGCCGTGTGCGCTGCGCGACCGCGGCCAGGAAAATCCCGGGCGACGGCGCCATGCCGAGCGGCGTCGCATGATGCTCGGCCACGTGATAGCCGTAGAAGCCAAGCCGGTCGTAGGCTTCGGTGAGTTTCAGCCGGTTTTCGTAGAATTCGGCGAGCGGCAGCCCGGAGCTGTCGAGGTGATCGAATACGCCGAATGCCAGCACGTCCCGACTCCGCAGGATCACTCGATGATCGCGACCGCGCGGGTCCAGCCGGCGGACGCCTTCTCGATCTTCACCGGAAAGCACGCGACCTTGAACCCGAATGCCGGCAGCGTCTCGAGGTTCGAGAGCTTCTCCATGTGGCAATAGCCGATCTCGCCGCCGGCCTTGTGTCCCTCCCAGATCAGGCTGGCGTCGCCCGTGTCGGCGAAGCGCTTGGCGGTATGGCTGAATGGCGCGTCCCAGCTCCAGCCGTCGGTGCCGGTCACGCGGATGCCCTGGCGCGTCAGGAACAGCGTCGCCTCGCGTCCCATGCCGCAGCCGCGATGGATGAAGTCCGGCTGGCCGTAGGCTTTGCCGGCGGCCGTGTTCACCAGCACGATGTCGAGGGCTTTTAGCGTGTAGCCGACGCGGTCGAGCTCTCGCTTCACATCGTCCGCCGTGCAGACGTATCCGTCGGGCTTGGTGCGGAAATCGAGCTTCACGGCGTCGTTGAAGCACCACTCGAGCGGCACCTCGTCGATGGTGATCGCGCGCTTGCCGTTGTCCATGGTCGGATGAAAGTGATACGGCGCGTCGAGATGCGTGCCGTTGTGCGTCGAGATCGCAACGTTCTCGACCGCGGCGCCGGCACCGTCAGGAAGCTGCTCGCGTTTGAGGCCGGGAAAGACCTGTACGAAGTTTTCCGCGCCGGCCGCGTGATCGAGATAGGTAATCTGCGGCAGCATGTAGGGCGGGTCGGACACGATCCCGCTCTTCAGGGCGACCGAAATATCGATGATGCGCCGAGCCATGTTTCCTCCCTGGCGATGCGTCTTGTCGTTGACAGGCCGTACCATCGGGTGCGCCCGGAAACCAGCGTGCCGCGTGGTTGCGGACTTGTGAAGCTGCCGCTTTTGATAGCCTAATCGGGGTGGCTCGTCGGTTGGCCCGGGAGGCTTTCATGCGTGCGTATGCGTTCTCGAGACGGCGGCTGCTGGGCGGCGGCGCGAGCCTCATCGCCGGCCTTTCGGCCCCAGGTGTGCTGTCGGCGCCCGCGCTCGCCGCGCCCGCGGCGTTCAAGCTCAATGGCGGCCGCATCCGCCCGACACCGGACTTCTCGCTCCCGCCGCGCTACGTCGCCTGCGCGCGCCCGCACCGAGCAACCGGCGTCCGCGTCGAGCAGAAGACGCTGCCGACCAGTTCCGGCGACAAGGTCTTGATCCACAACTACGGTCACAGCGGCGCCGGCATCACGCTCAGCTTCGGCTGCGCCAGCGTCGTCGCCGACATGGTGGCGAAGGTGCTGGTGCAGATGCAAAGCACCACGCGGCCAATGGTGGCCGTGCTCGGCTGCGGCGTGATCGGCCTGACGGTAGCGACCGAGCTGCGCCGCCGCTGGCCGAAGCTCTTCGTGATCGTCTATTCCCAGCACAAGGAAACGGACCTCAGCGGTATCACCTCATTCAAGGCCGGGGGCCAGTTCGAGCCGACCGGAGCGTTTCGCGAATATCTCGATACGCACGGCCACCCGCTGCCCGAGATGGCGACGTTCTATAACTACGTGCGCCGCTCGTATCAGCGCTTTTTCGAGATCCAGAATTCCGGCAAGCGCCAGCTCTACGGCGTCGCACGCCGCGCCAACTATACGCTGCGCGAAGGCAGCCCCGGCTTCGAGATCGGCACGCCGCGCGATGTCGTGCCGGCACCGCAAGAGGGTGCGCTGCCCTTCGCGCGGCTCAACGAGCGCGGCAAGGAGTATTCGACCTTCCTCATCAATCCGACCGTCTTCCTGCCGCGCCTCGTGCTCGACCTGAAAGCCGCGGGCGTGGGGTTCCGCCAGAAGACCTTCGCGGCGAATGAAGACTGGGGCGCGATGCAGGAGAACATCCTGATCAACTGCACCGGGCTCGGCGCCGCCCGGCTGTTCGGCGGCGACAACAAGATGACTCCGACCCGCGGTCAGCTGATCATTCTGCCGAACAACAATCCCGCCGCGCTCAATTACTTCTTCAGTGGCGGCTGCGGAAACGATGTTGCCTACATGTTCGCGCGGCAGAATGACATTGTCATCGGCGGCACGTGGGAAGACGACAAGGTCGAGACCGACCCAGGCGCCTGTAACGAGGTCAATCACGACAAGTGCAACGCGTTCCTGCGGCGCGTGCGCCGTGTGTTCGACGGCGACACTGCCTCATGCCACCCCGCGAGTTGAGCTTCGTCCGGCGGTTCGACGGCACGTCCGCTTGCGGCAGGCGGCTGACAGCGAGCGGCACCTGCACGCACACGTCAGGGTGTGCGTTGGCCGCTTGAATTAACCAAGGCCTGAAAAGTCTCGGTCGACCGAGGCCCGAGTTGGCTGGTTGCAGTTTCCGCAAGATTCCCTCATAACACCTCGATGGCGGTTCCGGCAACGACACGCTGTTTGGCGGCGCGGGCCATGACGCGCTTCACGGAGGTTCCGGCGACGACATCATCGTCGGCATGGATGG
>JAXDNZ010000223.1:0-4430 GCA_034669185.1 Hyphomicrobiales bacterium | reverse complement strand
TGTCGGAGAACCCGCGATCCTTCAGCGCCTGCGTGACCACGGCCCACTTGGTACAGTCCTCGAAGCCCGGAATGTCGAAGCGAACGGCGCCGTGGTCGCTGCCCAGACAGACACGATCGGCGCCGATCAGATCCGCCACGTAGGCAACGTGCTGGACGATCGTGCCGACTGTCGGCATCGGAAGCCTTTCGGCCATCATCACATTGTATTTGGCCTGCATGTCGGGACCGCAGCTTCGCATCAACGTCGCGATTGCCGGCATCCCGGGGCCGCCCGGTTCGAACCCGAGCGCCTTCAAGTCGATCGTGCGCGCCTTCTCTTCCAGCGCGCGCTGGTGCTCTGCCGAGCAGTATTCGGGAAACCAGGTGATGCCGACAATCCCGTCTTTCGCGGCGATCGCCTTGATCATCTCGTCGGTGAGGTTGCGTGGATGGTCATGCAGCGCGCGTGCCGACGAGTGGGACGCGAACACTGGGGCTGTGGACGCGTCCAGCAGGTGCCAGAATCCCTGGTCCGAGATGTGCGAAACATCGAGCATCATGCCAAGACGGTTGGCCTCCTTGACGGCCTCCCGGCCAAGCGCCGAGAGCCCGCCATGACGCGGCTGATCCGCAGAAGAGTCCGCCCAGCCGTTTGAGGTGAAGTGAGCGGGCGCGATCGAGCGGACGCCGTAATCCCACAGCTCCTGCAACAGCTCCAGTCGCTCCTCGATAGCCTGCGCGCCTTCGACCGAGAGGATCGCGGCGAGCTTTCCTTCGCGCGCGAGACGGCGCACGTCGGACGCGGTTCTCGCCAACCCGATCTTGTCAGGATTGTTGCGGCACAGATCGAGAATCGCGTGCAGCAACGTGGCTTGGCGCTGCTGCCCGGTGCCGCGTTGAATGTTGTTGTAGTCGACGCAGACTGCGAAGAACGCCGCGGTCATGTTGCCGATCTTCATGCGCTCGAGGTCCATGAACCCGCTCGGGTTCGCGTGCACGAGATCGTGCCCAAGATCGACCGCACGTTGGATCGTGTCGACATGCGTATCGATGATAATCGCTGCACGATGCAGGGCGATCGTGTCGGAGGTCGGTTGCTTTACGTCTGGCACGGCGGCTGATCCTTTATTCGACGCTGATGCCGGCCCTTGCGGCGATCTGCGCGAGTTTCTTGATTTCGCTCGAGATGAATTTTGCGAACCCATCGGCCGTTGTAGGGCCGCGCGCGACGTTGTTTTGCTTCAGCCACAATTGAAGCTCGGGTTCGATCAGCACGGCGTTCGTATCGGAGTTCACCCGCGAGAGGATTGCCGGCGGCAGATTGGCGGGAGCCACAATGCCGAACCATTCGCTCACGTCGAAATCCGGAAAGCCCAGTTCGGCGAATGTTGGAACGTCCGGCAGGCTCTCGGCGCGCTGAAGCGCCGTGATCGCGAGTGGACGAACGATACCGCCGCCGATCGCGCCCATCACGGCGGGAAGTGTTCCGAACGTCATCTCGACGGCGCCGCCAATGACGTCGTTCAGCGCCGGCGCGGTGCCGCGATAGGAGACGGCCTGGATGTCGACGCCCGCGCTCTGCTTCATGAGTTCGCCGGCGAACTGATGCGAGAGCCCGACCCCGGGAAATCCATAGTTCAAGGATCTGGGCTTGGCCTTCGCGGCCGCGAGAAGTTCGGGCAGGGTCTTGAACGGGGAGTTTTGGCCGACCAGCAGCACCAGCGGGATGCTGCCGACGAAGACGACCGGCGCAAAATCGCGCTCGACGTCATACGGCATCTTCTTGCTGATCGCGGCGAGCGATGCGTGCGTGCTGACGCAGAGTCCGAGCGTGTACCCGTCCGCGGGCGAGCGCGCGACCTCGACGCCGGCCGTCAGGCCGCCGGCTCCAGTCCGGTTTTCCACGATGATCGATTGCCCGAGCCGCGCTGCAAGCGGTGTCTGCAGCTTGCGTGCAAGAATGTCCGCAGTCCCGCCGGGAGCAAAGCCGACCACCATCCGGACCGGTCGGCTCGGCCATGGCTCTTGCGCCCAGGCCGGCGTTGCCAGCGGCATCAGCGAGGCGCCGAGACCCTTCAAGACCGATCGTCGCTGCATCGTCACGCTCCGGGTTCCGGGTTGCTGCCACGAACAATCGGCGCGATGGCATTTGCGAATTGCATTGCGAGAAGTCCCTTCGCATTGTCGTAATAGCCATTACGGTGCCAAAGGTTCATCGTCCCGACGATCGCTTGGTCGTGAATGATCGGCGCCGCGACGATGGAGCCGCAGCCGGTTTCCTCTATGGCGGCGCTGTCCGGGAACGTTGCGCGCAGCGTTGCGAGGTCTTGTGCGACGAATACGGTGCGGCGATCGAGGATCGTCTTGCTCCACTCGCCGCGGACATGCTGCTTGATGCCGCCGATCGGATAGCTCGGCTCGCTGCTGTAAAGGCGAACGGACCGAAGCGTGGCCGGATCGAGCTTCAGGACGGTGAGGACTTTGAACGCGACGACCTCTGCCAAAGCTTCGTGCAAGCGCGCGAATACCGCACGTGCCGGCAAGCCGTCGCGCACCGCGGCTTTGACTGGCGCGATGGCGGCCTGCAGACGGCCGGATGATTGGACGTTTTCGCTCATGTCAAGGAATCTCGATGTTCCGCGCCTTGATGAGGTCACCCCATCGTGCATTTTCTTTCCTCAGGAAGGCACCGAAGCCTGCCGCATCGAGATATTCGGCATCGACCCCGAGGGACTTGGCGTGGGTGAGGAATTCCGGCGAAACGGCGATCTTCTTCAGTTCGCTCGCGAGGCGTGTCTTCTCGGCCTCGGGAACACCGCGTGGTGCGACGATGCCGTACCAGTTGCCCCCGACGAAGTCCGGCACGCCTTGCTCGTTCAGCGTCGGCACATCGGGCACGATGCCCATGCGTTGGAGGGCTGCGGCACCAATGATCTTGACCTTGCCGGCTTTCTGCAGCTCGACGACGATGTGAGGGGTAACGAACGCGGTGTCCACTTCACCGGTCAGGATGGCGTTCACCACAGGACCGACGCCGCGATACGGGACGTGCAGATAGCTCGTCCTGGTGGCCTCCTCAAACGAGACCATCGTGACATGCGCGGTACTGCCGATGCCGTAACTCGCCATTGTCAATTTTCCGGGCGACAACTTCGCCAACGCGATGAGCTCCTGAACGCTGTTGGCGGCAAGGCCCGCGCGCGTGACGAGAACGAAGTTTGACCGGGCAACCAAGGCCACCGGCTCGAAGTCGCGAAACACGTCGTAGGTGATCGACTTGTACAGATGCGGGTTGATCGCGTGCGTCTCCGCCGTTACGGCCTGCAACGTATATCCGTCCGCCGGAGCGCGTGCGACCGATGTCGTTCCGATGTTTCCATTGGCGCCGACACGGTTCTCGACGACCACCGGTTGACGCAACTGCACCGCCAATTGCTCGCCGATAACGCGGGCGGTCGTGTCCACGATGCCGCCCGGCGGCCAGGCAACGATGATCTTCAGCGGGCGATCCGGATAGTCGGCGTGGCCGGCGAGTGTCGTACAGGCCAACAACAGGGAGGCTGCCAGTACGCGAAGAACGAGTGACCGCTTCATCAGTGGAGCTCCTCGAGCTGTGCGTGCGCCGATCCGTTTAAGGCAGCCGCTTCGAGCAGGAATGCATGAAGGTACTCGCCGAACGAACGCCCGCATTCGACACGGAATTCATGTTCGCTCAAACGAAAGAGGATGATCTGGCATTTCCCGAGGATGGTTCGTGTGGCTGACCCAGGAGGAAACTGCCGAACGTCGAGGTCGAGCGGACATCCCGTATTCAGGATGGTCGCGGCATCCTGGCCTGCCACGGCGAATGCGACGCTCGCCTGCGACACATCGACGATAGCGTGACTGTAACCGGCGAGCGCAGTGGCGATTGCAGAGCTGAGGCTGTCGAGCTGCGATGGCGCGCCGATGATCAGCCACTCGTCAGGGCCGAGGCGCGCCGCGAGCCCTTCGTCCGCCGCGGCGTATCGAAGGATCGGCAGATCGAGAGGCAGGCCCGCAACCGCGCCCGGCATCGCTGCGTCCCGGCTTTTGATCCGCAGCGACAACCTCGATGCCGGCGATAACCGGCGCACCGGCGCCCTCGCCCCTGCGGGCGGAAGAACCGGAGGGCTTTTAGCCATTCACCCGCACTCCCTTGGGATCGAGAAATGCCGGCGACGTCACGCGCGCTTTCCTGAAGCCCGTGGGCGTCGTCACGGACAGAACCTGACCCTGCCGCGCGCGGCCATCCGCCACCAACGCGAGCGCAATCGAAGACCCCACGTTCGGGCTCCAATAGCTCGACGTCACGTGACCCAGCGCGCGCGACGCCGCGGCGTCGGGCACGATCTGCGCGCCTTCCTCCAAAACCTCTCCGGGATTTTCCGTCAGCAGTCCGACGAGCTGCCTGCGGCCGCCGGCGACGAG
>JAXDNZ010000222.1:0-3918 GCA_034669185.1 Hyphomicrobiales bacterium | reverse complement strand
TATACGGATTTGCTGCCCTGTGTCCCGGATGCGGTGCAGCGTGAAACGGTGCACCGCTGATCCGGGACCTTTCCGCGCTCAGAGTTCGTAATGGTCCCGGGTCTGCAGCGCACCACACGCGTGACGAGTTTGCGCAGATTGCATGCGCTTATCTGCGTGTGCTGCGCAGCGCCCGGGACACAACATCGGCTTGGGCAGCATCACCGGATTCGATTTTCAAACAGCCCTCTCACCGCTCATTCCCGCGCAAGCGGGAATCCAGGCTTATTCTGGGTCCCCGCTTTCGCGTGGACGAGCGGAGGAGCAAGCACAGCTCCGCCGGCCCTGTTGTTTGCGGCGCGGGCGCGCCGTAGTCCTTTTTTGCTCCCCGAAAACGAGGGAGCAGAGCGCCGAAAGGCGCTTCAACTTAGAGCCGCGTTCTTGCGAACACGGCGCGCCCTTGGCGAAGGGCGCACGCCTCCCGGCGCTCCACTGCGGCGATTTCGCTCCCCGGGGCCGTGCTTCCGGGACGTGGACGGCGGACTCTTCGCCCGCCCGATCCGGCGGCTTTCGCCGCCTTCGTCCTGCCCCGTCCAGCCATTGAAGGCAGAGCCCCGTAGTGGACCCGGACGGCTACCCAGGGCGTCCCGGACTTGTGCTTGCGAGGCACAAGCGCAGGCGCCGCATCCTGTCCCGCTGTCACGAACGCCTCATGAAGCGCCCTCGAGTGGACAGGACCTAGGAATTTAGTCACAGATCGGAAAGGGAGTCAAGCCGCCCGTGGCTAATTTTTTAGATAGTGATAGGCGAGCCAGCCGGTGGCGCCGATGGCCAGCAGCCAAATCGCGACGATGATCGCCGCCGCCGTCTGGCTCACGGGGCGATCTTGCGCCGCGGTGGCGAGCGCCCGGTGTTCCGCCATGATGTCGGGCGGGATGAGCCGGATCACGAGCGCGATCCCCGACGGGACAAGGATCAGGTCGTCCAAATATCCGATGACCGGGATGAAATCGGGGATCAGATCAATCGGCGAAGCGGCATAAGCCGCGACCGCAAGCGCCAGCGCCTTCGCATACCAAGGCACGCGCGGATCGCGCGACGCAAGATAAAGCGCGTGAGCGTCGCGCTTGATCGTCCGCGCCCATTGCTTCCATCGGTCAAGCATTCGGAATTAGCTCGGCTCAAAAAAAATGTAGAATCGGCGCGCGCAGCGAACTCCGCTTCACCTCTCCCCGCTTGCGGGGAGAGGTCGGATCGCAGAGCGATCCGGGTGAGGGGGCCTTTCGGAAGACCGCGCCCGTAGGAAATCCCCCTCACCCCAACCCTCTCCCCGCAAGCGGGGGAGAGGGAGTCCATTGCTGATGCCGCAGCCATCGAAGCAACCGCCTCAATCTGAGCGGATCAAGCTCTTAGGCCCTTAGTATTCCGCCGGTTTTCTTCGTTACCTCGGCGACGATCTTGGCGGCGAGCGCCTCGATCTCGGGGTCGGTCAGGGTCTTCTCGCGCGGCTGGATCGTCACCGCGATGGCGATCGACTTCTTGCCGGGCTCGACGCCCTTGCCTTCGTAGACATCGAACACGGTAATGTTGGTGATGAGCTTGCGCTCGGCCGATTGCGCCGCGCGCACCACGTCGCCCGCCTTCACCGCGCGATCGACGACGAAAGCGAAATCGCGTTCCACCGGTTGGAAGGGCGACAGCTCCAGCATCGGCTTCGCCCGCGTCGGCTTGGCCTTAGGCTCGGGAATGCGTTCCAGGATGACTTCAAAAGCGACCAGCGGCCCTTTGGCGTCGAGCGCTTCCAGCGCCTTTGGATGCAATTCGCCGAAATGGCCGAGCACGGTCTGCGGCCCCATCTGGATGGTGCCCGAACGTCCCGGATGGAACCAAGCCGGCCCGCCCGGCATGACTTGCAGCGCCTGCGCGGCCACGCCCGCCGCCGCCAGCACCGAGAGCGCAGCGGCCTTGGCGTCGAAGGCATCGACCTCGGCGGCGGGCGCCGACCAATGCCGGCCGCTGCCGGAAGGCTTGGCCAGCGCGCGGCGCAGGCCGGCCGCGGCGGTGAACTGGTCCTCGGGCTTGTCGCCTGTGAAAATCTGCCCGACCTCGAACAGCGCGACGTTGGGATAACCGCGGTCGGCATTCTTCTGCGCCGCCGCGACAAGGCCAGGGATCAGGCTCGGCCGCATGTCGGAGAGGTCGGCGGCGATCGGATTGGCCAACGCGAGTTCGGCCGCGCCGCCGCCGAACAATTGCGCCTGGGGCTTGGAGATGAAGGACCAGGTCACCGCTTCGACCAGGCCGCGGGCGGCGAGCGCGCGCTTGGCCTTGCGCGTGCGCGATTGGAGAATGGTCAGCACCGGCTTACGCGGCGCGTCGCCGCGCTCGAACGGCGTGGAAGGAATCCGGTCGACGCCGAGGATGCGCACGACCTCTTCCACGATGTCGGCGGTGCCGTGAATATCCGGTCGCCAGGACGGCACCGCGATCTTCACCTTCTTGTCCTGGCCGGCGACGAAGAAGCCGAGACGGGCCAGCACGCGCCGCATTTCCGTGAGCGGCACTTCGAGCCCGGTGAGGCGTTTGAGCTCGCCGGGCGGAAAGTCGATCACCAGTTCGCGCGGCTGCGGATGGCCCGCGACCACGATCTCCGACGGCGTGCCGCCGCACAGATCGAGCACGAGTTGCGTCGCCAGTTCCAGCCCCGGCAGCAGGAAAGCGGGATCGACCCCGCGCTCGAAACGATAGCGCGCGTCGGACTGGATGCCGAGCTTGCGCCCGGTCTGCGCGATATTCAGCGGGTCCCACAAGGCGGATTCGATCAGCACGTCGGTGGTCGTCGCGGAACAGCCGCTAGCCTCGCCGCCCATGATGCCGGCCAGCGACTCGACGCCCTTCTCGTCGGCGATCACGCACATGCTCTCGTCGAGCGCATAGGTCTTGCCGTCGAGCGCCAGCAATTCCTCGCCCGCGCGGGCGCGCCGCACCGTGAGATTGCCACGCACTTTCGCGGCATCGAACACATGCAGCGGGCGGGCGCGATCGAAGGTGATGAAGTTGGTGATATCGACCAGCGCATTGATCGGCCGCAGCCCGATCGCGGTAAGCCGGTCGCGCAGCCAGGCGGGCGAGGGGCCGTTGTTCACGCCCTTGACCAGGCGCAGCGCGAAGCCTGGGCAGAGCGAGGGCTGCTCGATCTTGACGGTTACGGGCGCCGGGAAGACGCCCGCAACGGCTTTGACCGTGCGCTCCTTGAACACGCCCATGTCGGCGGCGCTAAGATCGCGGGCGATGCCGTTGACGCCGGTGCAGTCGGGCCGGTTGGGCGTGAGCTTGATTTCCAAAACGGGATCGTTGAGCCCGAGCACCTCGGCGAAGGGCTTGCCCACCGGCGTGCCGGCCGGCAGCTCGATGATGCCGTCGTGATCGCCGGAGAGTTGCAGCTCGGCTTCCGACAGCAACATGCCGCGGCTTTCCACGCCGCGAATAGTGCCGACGCCGAGTGTCATGTTCTTGCCGGGAATGAAGGCGCCGACCGGGGCGAACACGCCCTTCATGCCCGCCCGCGCATTCGGCGCGCCGCAAACCACCTGCACCGGCACGCCGTCGCCGGTATCGACCATGCAGACGCGCAGTTTGTCGGCGTTCGGATGCTTTTCGGCGGAGATGACGGAGGCGACCTTGAACGCCGCGAGCGCTTTCGCCTTGTCCTCGACGCGCTCGACCTCGAGCCCGATCATGGTGAGCTTGTCGACCAACTTGTCGAGCGGCTCATCGGTGTCGAGATGCTCGCGCAGCCAGGAGAGGGTGAGTTTCATGGAGCGACCCCACGACTCTTCTGATCCCGTCGATTGTTTAGGGATACACGCGAGGAGGCTTGCTCCGTTGCGCTCCCTCCCCCCTTGAGGGGGAGGGTTGGGGAGGGGGGTAAGATACCAC
>JAXDNZ010000221.1:0-2616 GCA_034669185.1 Hyphomicrobiales bacterium | reverse complement strand
CGAGCTCAACCTGCATCTCCTGCATCTTGGTCTGCAGTTGAGCGGCCTGCTTCATCATGCCGAGAAAATCCGCCATCACATCCCTCGCATTGGTGTCTTAGAGATCGTCATCCGGATCATCCGGAGGCGGTTCGGCCCCGGGGTCATCCGGATCGGCGGGGGTTGGAGATGCGATGTCATCGCGCTTGCGCACGCCGACGATCTCGGCGCCGGGAAAACGCGCCAGCACCGCCTGCACCAGCGGATCGGCGCGCACGCCCTGCTCCAGCTCGGCCCGCAGCGCGTCACTCTGCGCCCGCACCGTCGGCGCGCCGGCTTCAGCCGAGACCACGATCATCCAGCGCCGGCTGGTCCATTCATTGAGCTTGCGCGAGAGATCGTTGACCAAAGTCTTGCGTGCGCTCGGCTCAAGCGCGATCTCGAGCCGCCCGTCCTCGAAGCGGACCAGCCGGACGTCGCGTTCGAGCGCCGCCTTCATGATGACGTCGCGCTTCTCCTGTGAGAGCGCGATCAGGTCCGGGAAGCTCTGCACCACGACGGGCGCGGGTGCGGCGGCTACCGCCTGCGGAGCGCGCTGCGGCACGAAATCTGGCACCTGCGCGGTCATCAGTTGGGCGGGCGCCAGCGAAGCCCGCGGCGTTCCGCGCGGCGCTTCGTATCGCGCTGCCGACGGCGTTCCCGTCTTTGCGGATGCGGTGCTGCCGCCGTTTCCGTTAGGCGCAGCCGGCGCGGCGCTCGTATCGTTTCCGAGCGACCGGATCAGCTCGTCCGGCGTCGGCAGGTCGGCCGCATAGGCGATCCGAACCAGCACCATCTCGGCCGCCGCGAGAGGCTTGGGGGCGTCCTTCACCTCGGCGAGGCCCTTGAACAGCATTTGCCAGGTGCGCGAGAGGACGCGCATCGAGAGCGAAGCCGCGAATGCGCGCCCGCGCGCGCGCTCGACCTCGGCGAGCGAGGGATCGTCGGCGACCGCCGGCACGATCTTCACCCGCGTCACGAAATGCGTGAACTCGGCGAGATCGGTCAGCACCACGGCCGGATCGGCACCGGAGTCATACTGGTCGCGCAATTCATTGAGCGCGGCCGCCATGTCGCCGCGCATCAGCGCCTCGAACAGGTCGATCACGCGCGCGCGGTCGGCAAGGCCAAGCATCTGCCGCACGTCCTCGGCGCGCACCGGGCCCGCCGCGTGCGCGATCGCCTGATCCATCAGCGAAAGCGCGTCGCGCACCGAGCCTTCGGCCGCGCGCGCGATCAGCGCGAGCGCTTCCGGCTCGACCGGGATCCCTTCCTTCGCACAGATGCCCTCGAGATGCTTGACCAGGAGCGCCGCATCGACGCGGCGCAGGTCGAAGCGCTGGCAGCGCGACAGAATCGTGATCGGGACCTTGCGGATTTCCGTCGTCGCGAACACGAACTTCACGTGCGGCGGCGGCTCTTCCAGCGTCTTGAGCAGCGCGTTGAAGGCCGCGGTCGAGAGCATGTGCACTTCGTCGAGAATGTAGACCTTATAACGCGCCGAAACCGGCGAGTAGCGCACCGCTTCGTTGATCTGGCGGACGTCGTCGACGCCGTTGTGCGAAGCGGCGTCCATCTCGATCACGTCGACGTGCCGGCTCTCCATGATCGCCTGATCGTGCACGCCGGGCACCGGCATGGTGATCGTCGGTCCGGCGACCGAGCCGTCGGGCAGCTCGTAATTGAGCGCACGCGCGAGGATGCGCGCGGTCGTGGTCTTGCCGACGCCGCGCACGCCGGTGAGGATCCAGGCCTGCGGGATGCGCCCGCTCTCGAACGCGTTCGAGACGGTGCGCACCATCGCGTCCTGGCCGATCAGGTCGGCAAAGCTCGAAGGGCGGTATTTGCGGGCGAGCACGCGGTAGGAGGATGCGCCCGGCGCGGGCGCTGCGCCCAGATCGAGGCCTGGCTCCACCGGGCCGGAGGTGGCGTCGTTCATCAAAGACCTGCGCTCCGCCCGGCCCCTACCGTGTCCAAATCGTGAATGGTGGGAGGCTGACGAGCGACCCGATCCGTGCTCGTTAGGGCTGCTTCCTTCCGGACCTGACCCGGTTGGCGAGTGGTTCGTCCACCGCCAACCTCCCGCGCCCTATATCGGGCGAACAAAGCAAGAAAGCAAGCCGCGGACTGCGCGCGATCCACCGTCCGTTGCGCGACCGGCGCGGCCATGCCAGTTTCGCCGCCCCGCCCGCCGGAGCTCATTCATGTCGTCCCGCCCCGATCTCGGGCCGAAGCCGCGGCTCGGCTATACGGCTTCAACGCTCGCGCGCGTGGCCGAACGCCGCAACGATCAGGCGTTTCTGGCCGCAAGCTCCGCCGATCCGCGCGCCGGAACCTACGCGATCGGCGGCGAGTTGGTCGTGATGCGGAAAACCGCCGACGGCCTTGATCCGCTGTTCCCGATCGCCGAGGCGCGCGCGCTCGCGCCGGCACGTGAGAGCGTTTTCCTCGGCCTGCTCGGCGAGGCCGGCCGGTTCGGTCTTGCGCTCGATCCGGAGGCGACCAAGGGCCTCAAGGACCGGCCCGACCTGGTGCTCACCGATCTACGCTCGATCGCCGTGCAAGGACTCGTCGAGCCGGACCATCTCGCGCCGCTGG
>JAXDNZ010000220.1:0-2539 GCA_034669185.1 Hyphomicrobiales bacterium | reverse complement strand
TGCCGCGGCGAGCGCGGCCTCGCGTTCGCGAAGCTCGGTGATGTCGTGATAGACGCCGAGCAACCCGCCGTCCTCGAGCTCACGGAAAATGTATTCGATGTACCGGCCGCCAGCGGCCCGCCGCTCGTAACGATTGCCGCCGGGCTTGCGGATGCGCGCGACCGCCTCCTCGAGCAGCGCCTCCGGGTGGGCGACCTCGCCGAAATCGCCGCGCTCGATCTGGTAGCGCACCATGTCCCGGCCGGACGCGCCGGGACGCAGCACGTCGCGGGTGTATTTGCGGCCCTCAATGTGCGCGCGATTGGAAAACTGCCAGCGGAAGTCCTTGTCGAACAGGGTGACCCCGTCGGTCATGTTGTCGAGCACGGTCTGCATCACCTCGCGGGTGTGCTCGACGTCGCGCTGTGCCGCCGCGGCCTCGGCCTTCGCTGTGTCGAGCTGGCGTTCGCGCTGCTTCGTCTCCGTGATGTCGCCGGTCGCCCCGACCATGCGTTGCGCGCGCCCGTCGGGTCCGCGCAGCACGACGCCGTGCTGGCGCGCCCAGCGCAGACTGCCGTCGGGGGCGATGTAGCGGAATTCGGCCTCCATGCGGCCGGTCTCGCCCTTGAGGAGGGCGATGACCATCCGGCGATGGAACATCCGGTCGTCGGAATAAATGCGGTTGGCCCAGTCCGCGAGCGTCGCATCGGGCGGCAGGCCGAGCATCGTGCGCAACGGCGGCGAGAGATAGACCGCGTCGGTGTCGAGATTCCAGTCGTAGACGTACTCGTTGACCGATTCCATCGCGAGCGCATAGCGCTCGGCGTCCTGTTCGCGCAGATCCTGCGGCGCGCGGGTGCGTGGATGGGCAGCCGCCGCCTTCGCGCTGTGCAATTCGCGTTCGCGCTGTTTGACCTCGGTGACGTCGCCGGTCGCACCGATCATGCGTCGCACGCGCCCGTCCGGACCGCGCGTCGAGACGCCGTGCTGATGCGCCCAGCGCCACGTGCCGTCGCCGGTGCGGTAGCGCACCTCGCATTCGAAGCGCGGCGTCTCGCCCTTCAGATGCTCGATCAGCGCGCGACGATAAAGCGGCAGGTCGTTCGGATGGATGCGGTCGGTCCAGTCATCCGGCACCGCAAGCTCGCTCGCGGACAAGCCCAGCACGATGCGCAACGCGGGCGAATAGTAGATGGTGCCGGTTTCGAGATTCCAGTCGTAGAGCCCGTGATTGAGCGACTCCATCGCGAGCGCGTAACGCTCGACGTCCTGGACCGGCGCGTCGCCCGGGCCCGCACGCTGGGCGGCCGCAACCTCGGCTTTCGCGCTCTGCAATTCGCGCTGGCGTTTGCGCAATTCGGTGATGTCGCGCGCCGCGCCGACCATGCGGGTGACGCGCCCATCGGGCGCGCGCTTGGCGACGCCGTGCTGGCGGATCCAGCGCCATGACCCATCGCCGGCACGGTAGCGGTAGTCGCACTCGAGCCGCGCCGTCTCGTCCTTGAGAAAGGCGATCATGGCGCGCCGGTAGACCGGCAGATCGTCGGGGTGGACGAAGGCCTCCCACCGGGCCGGGTGGATCAGGTTCTCGGTCGGGAGCCCGAGCATGAGCGCGAGCGTCGGCGAGATGGACACGCGCTCGGCGCCGACGTCCCAGTCGTAAACGCCGTAATCGATGGATTCCATCGCGAGTTCATAGCGTTCGTCGCTATGGCCAAAGTCGCGAGGAGGGTCCGGAGATGAATGCTGTGTTGATACTGGCTTTGACGAAATTGGCATCAGTGGCGCGGCTCCGGCGCTCCCTATAGTGGGGATGGCCTGTATCGTCGGTGTGTCGCGCTGTCGTCGTTTTGTATCATTTGTATCACGAGTGCATCGTGTGCATCGCGCGCGCCTCCGCGCTGGTGTGACCTAGGTCACACAGGCCGAGCGATACAAATGATACTAAGTCGCTCTAGGGGCGACATATCAACAATACGCTCGAGGCGTAAGGTCCCCCCATCGAAGGAATGCGGCAGACGCATAACCGCCGCAGAGATCGACAGGGACTGGCTACCATGAAGACCATCGCACTCTACGGGCTGCAGGTTTTGGTGGGCGTCGTCGCTCTCGCGGCGGGCTATGCCAAGCTGACCGGCATGGGCTTCATGGTTGAGCCCTTCGCGATGGTCGGCCTCGGCAAGGGCGTCGTGATGGCCGCCGGCGCGGCCGAGATTCTCGCGGGTCTGTGCCTCCTGTTTCCGCGCGCCGGTGTGTTCGGCGCCGTGCTGCTCGCCTGCGTCATGGTCGGCACGGTCGGCGCGAGCCTCGGCACCGCCATCAGCCACCGCGGCGGCGAGCAGTTCACCGTGTCGCAGACCTACCGCACCACGGTGCGGCAGGATGCGAGCGGCATGGTGAAGCCCGCGATCGCGATCAAGAAGAGCCAGGGCTGGGACATCTAAAGAGCCCGAAATCGCTGAATTTGCAGTAGCCGGGGCCGCGCCTCCGGTTTTCGCCTTTTGGCAGGCTTTTCCTTGCGTCCTCCCCCCTCGGTCGCTATATAGCCGCTCATCTCACA
>JAXDNZ010000219.1:0-4528 GCA_034669185.1 Hyphomicrobiales bacterium | reverse complement strand
CGTCCCAGAACGGTGCGATCGAATCGACCATCTGGTCGCGCTCGCGTTCTTGCCTGGCGAACGGAAACAGGATGCCGACGCCGAGATCGAAGCCGTCAAGCACCACATAGAGCGCGACCGCGACGCCGATCAGCGCCGCCCAGATCAGCGGGAGATACCATTCCATGGACAGGCCTCCCTAGACTCCCTGTTTGCGCATGCTCATACGCCGCTCGTCGCTTCGCGCGCCGCGTCGTGGGCCGAAGACAACGGCCGCGACGGAGAGCCTCTTCTCGGCGGCTCGACCAGGCTGCCTTGCGGCCCCTTCGCGATCAGCCGGTTGATGTAATAGATGCCCATCGCGAACACGATGCCGTAGACGACGACGAACAGGATCAGCGTCGTCAGCACGCTTGACGCCGAGACCGGCGAGATCGCATCGGCGGTGCGCAGGATGCCATGGGCGACCCACGGCTGGCGTCCGGTCTCGGTGACGATCCAGCCGCAGATCACCGCGACGAAGCCGGCCCACCACGCTTGCGAGGCCGGCCACAGGAACCAGCGCGCCGTGAACAGCGTGCCGCGCCACCACAGGAACAGGCCGACGATCCCGACGCCGATCATCGTGAAGCCGATCGCGATCATGATGCGGAATGCGAAGAACACCGGCTTCACCGGCGGGCGGTCCTGCGCCGGGACGCTCTTCAATCCCGGAATCAGCCCGTTGGGATCATGCGTGAGGATCAGCGAGGCGCCGCGCGGGATCGAAATCTCGAAATCATTTGTCTCGTTCTTCTCATCCGGCCACGCGAAGATGTGGAAGTCCACCGGCTTGCTGCCGTCCCAGTGCGCTTCCATGGCGGCGACCTTGATCGGCTGATGCTTGAGGGTGTTCAGCCCGTGCTGGTCGCCGATAAAGAGCTGCAGCGGCGCCAGCACCGCGATCATGCCGATCGCCATGCGCACCATGGTGCGGCCGTGCTGCTCGTGCTTGCCGGCGAGCAGGTAGCGCGCGCCGACCGCCAGCACCACGAACGCGGTGGTCAGATACGCCGCCGTCACCATGTGGGCGAGCCGATAGGGGAAGCTCGGATTGAAGATGATGGCGAACCAGTCGAGCGGATAGGCGATGCCGTCGCGCACCTCATGGCCGGCGGGCGTGTGCATCCAGGAATTGGCCGAGAGGATCCAGAATGCCGACATCGCAGTGCCCAGCGCGACGACGCCCGCGGCCAGCACCATCACCCAGTGGGGCACGCGACCCCAGCCGAACAGCATGACGCCGAGAAAGGTCGCTTCGAGAAAGAAAGCGGTCAGCACCTCGTAACCGATCGCCGGCCCGATCACGTTGCCGGTGACGACCGAGAAACGGCTCCAGTTGGTGCCGAACTGGTAGGAGAGCACGAGCCCGGACACGACCCCCATCGCGAACGAAACCGCGAAGATCTTGGTCCAGAACCGCATCAGCTTTTCGTAGCGGTCCTGTCCCGAGCGCAGCCACAGCACGCCGACGGTCGCGATATAGGCCGAGAGCCCGATGGTGAAGCTCGGGAAGATGATGTGGAAGGTGATGGTGAAAGCGAATTGCAGCCGGGCGAGAAGGACGGGATCGAGGTCCATGGACACTCTCCGGTGTCGCGGCAGCCGAATTCGCTGATCACGATATCATATAGGTGAGCCGGTTCTCCGGCGATACGGCTCAGGCGCCGATTGCTTTCTTGACGGCGAGAAAATCGCGCCACGCGAGACGCTTCTCCAGCGGCGAACGCAGCAGGTAGGCCGGGTGGAACGTCGCGATCGCCCGGATTTCGCGGCTCCCGGTATCGTAGGTGAACCAGCGCCCGCGCGTGCGCTTGATGCCTTCCTTCGAACCGAGCAGGGCGGCAGCCGACGGCCCGCCGAGACAGACCAGCACGTCCGGATCGGCCAGCTCGATCTGGCGCCGCGTGAACGGCAGGCAGATCTGACTCTCCTGCGGCGTCGGCGTGCGGTTGCCGGGCGGACGCCACGGGATGATGTTGGCGATATAGGCGGTCGTGCGATTGAGCCCGATCGCCGCGAGCATGCGGTCGAGCAGCTTGCCGGAGCGGCCGACGAACGGCAGGCCTTCGAGATCCTCGTCGCGCCCCGGCGCCTCGCCGACGAACATCACCCGCGCCTGCGGATTGCCGTCCGCGAATACAAGCTGCTTCGCCGTGACACGCAGCGCGCAGCCCTCGAATTTCTCCAGAATGCCGCGCAGGATTTCGAGGCTCGCGGCGCTTTTCGCCGCCTCGCGCGCCGCCATGATGGCTTCGTCGGGCGCCGCCGGAGCAGCGGCGGGGCTCGGCGCAGGCGCGGTGTCGCGCCGCAGGGGCTCGCGGAAACCGTTGCGCGGCGGCGCGTCCGCGGCCGGGACGGGCGCGGCCGGCGCAGGCGGGACCGTGGCAGCCGCAAGCCGATCGATTGCCGTTTCGTCGAGCGAAGCATCGACGCCCGCCTCCATATAGAAGGCGAGCAGTTCGCGTACGGCCTCGACTCGGCTGGGCGTCATGAACCGATACTAGCGCGCCGGAGCGGTCACCGCATCCGCTCCGGGTCGCGCGATTGTCTTGGCGGTGAAATCGTGGAAAACCTCCACGCCATGATGTCCCGCGCGTCTTTCAGGGGGAACCGCGCATGAGCGAGACCGAATTGCCTGCCCGCGAGGCGATGGAGTTCGACGTCGTGATCGTCGGCGCGGGGCCGGCCGGGCTCGCGGCCGCGATCCGCCTCAAGCAGCTCGACCCCGAGATCGCGGTCGTAGTGGTGGAAAAAGGCTCCGAGGTCGGCGCCCACATCCTCTCGGGCGCGGTGATCGATCCGATCGGGCTCGACCGGCTCCTGCCCGAATGGCGCACCGAAGACACCCCGATCAAGACCGCGGTCACCGACGACCGTTTCTACTGGCTCGGGCCGGCGGGCGCGTTGCGCGTGCCAAACATCCTGATGCCGCCGCTGATGTCGAACCACGGCAACTACATCGTGTCGCTCGGCAATGTGTGCCGCTGGCTCGCCACCAAGGCGGAAGCGCTCGGCGTCGAGATCTATCCGGGCTTCGCGGCCGCCGAGGTGCTCTACGGCGCGAATGGCGAGGTGCGCGGGGTCGCGACCGGCGACATGGGAATCGGCAAGGACGGCCACCACAAGGACAGCTACACGCGCGGCATGGAGCTGCACGCCA
The DNA here is from genome assembly GCA_034669185.1 of Hyphomicrobiales bacterium. Lineage (GTDB taxonomy): Bacteria > Pseudomonadota > Alphaproteobacteria > Rhizobiales > Xanthobacteraceae > PALSA-894. The sequence continues at coordinate 1,347 of JAXDNZ010000219.1, read as the reverse complement.
AATACACGCTGTTTGCCGAAGGCGCGCGCGGCTCGCTCTCGAAACAGGTGATCGCGCGCTTCGAGCTGGCTAGAAACAGCGAGCCGCAGAAGTTCGGCCTCGGGCTGAAGGAGCTGTGGAAGGTCGCGCCCGACCAACACAAGCCCGGACTGGTGCAGCACAGCTTCGGCTGGCCGCTCGACAATTCGACCGGCGGCGGCTCGTTTCTCTATCACCTCGAGGACAGCCAGGTCGTCGTCGGCTTCGTGGTCCATCTCAACTACAAGAATCCGTACGTCGCGCCGTTCGAGGAATTCCAGCGCTTCAAGCAGCACCCGCTGATCCGCTCGACCTTCGAAGGCGGCAAGCGCATCTCGTATGGGGCGCGTGCGATCACCGAGGGCGGCTGGCAGTCGGTGCCGAAGCTCACCTTCCCGGGCGGGGCGCTGATCGGCTGCGCTGCGGGCTTCATCAACCTGCCGCGCATCAAGGGCTCACACAACGCAATCCTGTCCGGTATGATGGCGGCCGAACAGGCCGCAGCCGCTGTCATGGCGGGGCGCGCCGGCGATGAGCTTGCCGGTTACGACAGCGCGTGGCGGGGTTCGCCGATCGGGCACGACCTGCACAAGGTACGCAACGTCAAGCCGTTCTGGTCGAAGCTCGGCACCACCGTGGGGTTCGCGTTCTCCGGCCTCGACATGTGGACCAACACGCTCGGCTTTTCGCTGTTCGGCACGCTGCGCCACGGCAAGCCGGACTCGGCGACCTTGCAGCCGGCCGCGAAGTTCAAGCCGATCGCCTATCCCAGGCCCGACGGCGTGATCTCGTTCGACAAGCTCTCCTCGGTGTTCCTGTCCAACACCAATCACGAAGAGGACCAGCCGGTGCATCTCATCGTGAAGGACCTGGGCCTGCAGAAAGCGTCCGAGCACGACGTCTATGGCGGACCTTCGCCGCGCTACTGCCCGGCCGGCGTTTACGAATGGGTCGAAGACGGCGGCAGCGCGCGCTACGTCATCAACGCGCAGAACTGCGTCCACTGCAAGACCTGCGACATCAAGGACCCGAACCAGAACATCACCTGGGTCACCCCCGAGGGCGGTGGCGGGCCGAACTATCCGAACATGTGAGGTCGTCCACCGGGGGCGGTGGCGACCCTCCCTGGAGGGGTGACGGTGCTCGCGGCGCTACTTCGCCGCCAGCCCATCCCGCAACGCGCGCATCCGCGGCAGCACGTCGGTCCACTGATCCTTGCGTGCGACGCCGAACATCTGCACGTAGCCGCCGGTACCGAAACGGAGCCACTGCACCGTCACCAGCTCGTCGCCGGTGCGATCGTCCTTGCTCTCCGCGATGATCTGATGA
>JAXDNZ010000218.1:0-5167 GCA_034669185.1 Hyphomicrobiales bacterium | reverse complement strand
CGGATTCCAGGATGAAGTACGCTGAAATGCCGTGAATCCGTATCGTGCTTCAACACAGGCAAGTACTGTGCTTCTGCGCTCAGCTGACCACTATGAATAATAAAAGTGGTGCCCAGGGGCGGGATCGAACCACCGACACCGTGATTTTCAGTCACGTGCTCTACCAACTGAGCTACCTGGGCGCCGAAGCCCGCCGGAGGGCGGGCTTGAGGTAAAGCGCGCGCGTTATAGAGGCTGCCTTTCGGCCTGTCCAGACAAGGCGAAAGTGCAATGTTTGCAGATGTTTCCGGCGCCGCCGCAGAGGCGCTATCCGGCCGCTGCCACGGCCTTGCGGAAGCGCAGCTTCAGTTCGACGCCATCCTTGCTCGGCAGCACGCGCTGCGGCTCGTCGGCCGCAATGCGCACACGCGCGAACACGGTTTCCTTGAGTGACGCAAGCTCGCCCGCGAGTTTCTTCAGCCCCGCTTCCTCATGCACCTCGAACGTCCGGGCGATCCCGCACGCGCGCGCGACGCCGACGAGGTCCACGCCCTTGTCGGTGTGGCTCGGCTGCATGCCGGTCTCGCCGTAATGCTGGTTGTCGAACACGATCACCGCGAGGTTGTTGGGTCGCTGCACGCCAATGGTGGCCAACGCGCCCATGCCCATCAGCATCTCGCCATCGCCGGTGACGACCACGACCTTGAGCTTGGGCTGCGCGAGCGCAAGGCCGAGCCCGATCATCGCGGCGCCGCCCATCGCGCCCCACAGATAGAAGTCCTGGTCCTTCTCGCCGAGCGACGCCATGTCGTAGGTGGTCGAGCCAAGGCCCGGCACCACGAACATGTCCTCGCCCCGGTTCGCCATCAGCGTGGCGATCGCTTTGCGGCGCTCCAGCATCACTTCACCCACACCTTGCGGCCGATCATCTTCTGCGAGAGCAGCACCGCGACCGCGAGATCGCCTCCGAACGCGAGATCAGCCGCCGCCTGCGCCGTTTCGGACACCTCCTCGGCCGCGCTCACGCGATAGACCTTCACGCCCATCGCGGTCAGCACCGGCTCGGTCGCCTGCGACATCGGCACCTGCCACGGATTGAACTCGGCCCACTCGCCGCGCATCGTGATGAAGGTGAGAAGCGGAAAGCGGCAGGTGTTGATCAGCGACAGCATGTTGATGCAGTTGCCGACGCCGCTCGACTGCATCAGCAGCGCGGAGCGCTGTCCGCCGAGCCAGGCGCCGGCGGCAAGCGCCACACCTTCCTCTTCGGTCGACAGCACCACGTCGCGGATATCGTTATCCGCCTTGCAGCGCGCGATCAGCCGCGCATGGCCGGCATCCGGCACATAGCCGACTTGGCGGATGTTGGACGCTTTCAGCACTTCGAAAAGCTGGTCCGGCCAACCCGTCTGATTTTCCATTCGCTAGTCGCTCTCCCGCTCGCGCAGCACGTCAGCCGCCTGCCCGGAGTCGTCGTCGGTCTCCGCCGCCGGAATGGCGTAAACGCCCGAAAGCCAGCGATTGAGGTCAACGTCCTTGCAGCGCCCGGAGCAGAACGGCCTGAATTGTTCGGCCGCGGGCTTGCCGCAGATGGGGCAGGAGTTTGCAGGGTAGGACGGTTCCGCCATGGCGTCCAGATAAGCCGTCAGCCGCCTGCTTCAAAGCGAAATACCCGCCATGCGCCGGACGAAGAACTTAAGCCCCGCTCACGCGTTGCAAGGGAACAACCAGCAGGAGTGCGTCATGCGGATGGCGGCTTTGGGTGTTCTCGGCGTGGCGTTGGGTGCGGTGACGACGGGGGTCTTCGCGCAAATCCAGAATACGACGACACTCAATTCGCAGTCATTGCGGCCGGTCGCTTCGTTCTCCGGCATCGCGGATCAGAACGAGCGTTCGCGTGCCCTGTTCAACGAGATCGCCAAGGTGGTCACGCACCCACGCTGCATGAATTGCCATCCGGCCGGCGATGTGCCTCTGCAAGGCAACGACCAGCACCATCACATCCCGCCGATCCTGCGCGGCGAGGCCGGGCTTGGCGTACCGGGCGTGTCCTGCTCGTCGTGTCACACCGAGAAGAACTTCACGCTGGTCGGCACCGGCGCGAGCTACAAGAGCATCCCGGGCCACCCGCGCTGGCAGCTTGCCCCGATCGAGTTCGCCTGGGAGGGCAAGACGATCGGACAGATTTGCCAGCAGATCAAGGACCCGAACCGCAACGGCGGGCGCACGCTCGCCCTGCTGCAGGAGCATTTCGCCAAGGACGATCTGGTCGCGTGGGGCTGGGCGCCGGGCGAAGGCCGCGTTCCCGCGCCGGGCACGCAAGCGCAGGTCGGCGAACTGGTGCAGGCCTGGATCGATACCGGCGCGGCGTGTCCGCAATAGCCTGCGAATTCCGCTCATGCCCGCGAAAGCGAGCATCCAGTGTTTTGCGAAGAACTGGGTCCCCGCTTTCGCGGGACGAGCGCCAGATCCACTATGGATCCCGGATAGCCGCTGTCGCGGCTTCCTCGATGACAAGTCCGCTTTAGCGGACTGTCACTTCAGCGATACCCCGCCGTCGATCACCAATTCGATCCCGGTGACGTACTTCGCTTCGTCGCTCGCGAGATACACCGCGCCCCACGCAACGTCCCACGCCTCGCCGCCGATCCCCATCGGCACCTGCGCGGCGCGCACGCGCCACATCTCCTCGACATTGTCGCCGTAGGTTCGCGCAAGGCTCGCCGAGTGCTGCACCATCGGCGTCTGCATCAGCCCCGGCAGGATCGCGTTCACACGCACGCGCTTGCTCGCGTACTCGACCGCGGTGGTGCGGGTGAGATGGATCATCGCGGCCTTCGAGGCGTAGTAGGAGGAATACGGCACGCCGGTCCAGCGGATGCCCGCGACCGACGAGATGTTGATGATCGAGCCGCTGCCCTGCTCGACCATCAGCGGAATCACGTGCTTCATGGTGAGGAATGCGCTCTTTAGGTTGACGTCGAGCACGCGGTCCCAGCTTTTCTCCGGCAATTCGACGACGCCGCCGACATCGGCGATGCCGACGTTGTTGTCGAGCACATCGATACGACCGAAAGCCGAAACGCAGGCCTTCACCATGGCCTCGACGTCGCCGTCCTTGGTGACGTCGGCACGGAACGGCAGCGCCAGCCCACCCTCGCCGGTGATGATGCTCGCGGTCTCTTCGGCGGCGGCAAGATTGACGTCGACGCAGAACACTTTCGCGCCCTCGCGCGCGAAGGTCACCGCGGTCGCCTTGCCGTTGCCCCAGCCGGGGCCGATCGAGCCGGCGCCGACCACCATCGCGACCTTGTTTCTCAGGCGATCAGGCACTGGTCTTCTCCCGTTTGGCATCGAGCTCACGCAGCTCGGTTTTCAGGATCTTGCCGTAGTTGTTCTTGGGCAGCGCGTCGACGAACACATAGTCCTTCGGCCGCTTGAAGCGCGCGATCTCCGACAGGCAAAGCTCGTCGAGCTCCGTAGGCCTGGCGCCGCCGACCACATAGGCAACGACGACCTCGCCCCATTCGGGATGCGGGCGGCCGATCACCGATACTTCGCGCACGCTTGCATGCTTGAGCAGCACCTCCTCGACCTCGCGCGGATAGATGTTCGAGCCGCCCGAGATGATCATGTCCTTGGAGCGGTCCTTCAGCGTCAGATAGCCGTCCGCGTCGAAAGCGCCGACATCGCCGGTATGCAACCAGCCGCCGCGCATCGTCTGCGCAGTCGCGTCGGGGTTATTCCAGTAGCCCGGCATCACGACGTCGCCGCGGCAGATGATCTCGCCGGTCTTGCCGACGGGCAGGGGACGGTCGTCGCGGTCCGCGACCATCACCTCGAGGCACGCATAAGGCTTGCCGGCGGAACCAAGACGCGCGAGCCAGCGCGGATGAGCGCGATCGGCGATGTCTTGCCGCGACAGCGTCGTGATCGTCATCGGGGCTTCTCCCTGCCCGTAGATTTGCGCGAAGCGCGGGCCGAAACGATCGAGCGCTTTCAGCGTGTCCTCGACATACATCGGGGCGCCGCCCCACACGATGGTGCGGATACTCTCCGGATTGCAGCCCGCCGGTGCATCGATCAGGCGCTTGACCATGGTCGGCGCCGCGAACATCGACATCGGCGCCCAGGCGTCGAACAGGCGGAAGATCTCATCCGGCTCGAAGCTTCCGGATTCCGGCACGACGTTGACGGCGAGACGCGCGACATGCGGCATGAGGTAGAGGCCCGAGCCGTGGCTCATCGGGGCGGCATGCAGGATCGCATTCCCGGGCGCAACGGTGTCGACCTCGGTCAGATACGCAAAGCTCGCCTGGGCGAGCGAACGGTGCGTCAGCATCGCGCCCTTGGGGCGTCCTGTTGTCCCTGAGGTGTAGAACAGCCACGAGAGATCGTCGCCCGAACGCGGCGCGACATCGATCGCATCGGCGGCGAACAGCGTCTCGTATTCCTTGCTGCCGACAACGATCAGCCGTTCGAGGCTCGCGGGCGCGTACGGCGCCAATTCGGCATCGAGGCCGGTCGACGCAAAGCACACGCGCGCGCCCGAGTGTTCGAGAATGTAGCCGAGCTCGCGGCCGTGCAGCTTGGCGTTCGCCGGCACCGCGGCGAAGCCGCCATGCCAGATGCCGAACATCAACTCGACATACGCGACGCAGTTCTTCGCAACGATCGCGACCCGATCGCCGGGCGCGAGGCCAAGGCCGCGCAACGCACCGCCGAGCCGCGCCGCGCGTTCGGCGAGCGCACCGTAGCTCAAGGCGACGCGCGGCCCCTGCCCCACCGCCGGTGCGCCGGGGTGACTAAGACCCGCGCGATAAAGCCACGACGCGATATTCATGCTCCGACCTTATCACTGAGCAAGCCGCACAGCGGCCGTTTTGGGCCTCCTTCGGGACGCCCCCACCCTCACCCCCCCGCAAGCGGGGGAGGGATAAAGGGAGGGGGCTCGTCCTCAGGATGAGGATATCAGACGGCGTTGAGCCAGCCGAAATGCACCGGATAGCCCTCGCCACCGAGCAGCGACAGCGTCTCATACAGCGGCAGCCCCACGACGTTGCTGTAGGAGCCGACCATCTTGACCACGAAGGTGCCGGCGAGCCCCTGCACGGCGTAACCGCCGGCCTTGCCGCGCCACTCGCCCGAGGCGAGATAGGCCTCGAGCTCGTCGCTCGCGAGCCGCTTG
>JAXDNZ010000217.1:0-17820 GCA_034669185.1 Hyphomicrobiales bacterium | reverse complement strand
CGACGAAAAGAGAGCGACGCAGCCGATGTGACCGCGGCGGTGGCGCCCGCGCCGGTCTAAATCTTCACCAGCGGCAGTTCGCGCAGGCTCTTCACGTCTTCAAGCGCGTTCAGCTTCTCGAACAGCGCTTCGGCCTGTTTGCGCCCAAGCCGTCGTTCAGTGCAATCCAGGAATTTCTCGCGCAGCTCGGCCTCGGTCAACGGCTTCTGCCAATGTCCTTTCGGCCGCACCACCGGCTCATGCGCGATAGTCGCGCCGGATTTCAGCCGGATGCTGACGCGATCGTCGGGCGCGAAGGGCGGCATGTCGGCGAGCCGCTCCGGCGTGGTCGAACGTTTCACCTTGCGCATCGTCTCGATGATGTCGTCGCGGCGCACGAACCCGTCGTCGAGTTCCTTAAGGCCCACTTTCCGCGCCACCAGCGCAGACGCGAGCGCGAACTCGATCGAGAATTTCGCCTCCAGCGCGGTCTTCGGCTCGCGATTGCGCAACATGAGGTCCTGCGCGTCTCCGATGCGCACATGGATCTCGTCGATCGCGTCGGGCTTCAGATTGTGCTGTTCGGCAAGATCAAGCATCGCATCGATCGAGCGATGCGTCGCGTAGCACATCGGATAGCGCTTGATGTTGATGCCGAACTTCGGCAGCCGCCACTCGCTCCCGAGCCCCCAGTCGCCGCGCTCGACGGAGGGTTTCCCGGAGGCCGAATGGGAGTGCATGAATCCGGCCTTGTGCTCGAGCACATCGGGCGAGGCCGTGAACCCGGATTTGGCGAGCCGTGCCGCCAGGACACCCGACTGCGCGGTGCGCCCGGCATGCAGCGACTTGGTCATGGTGCCGAAATTCGCGACCGTTCCGGCCGCGAGCGATGCCGCGATCGCAATCGCGTTGGTGGTGCCCTCGACGTTGAGGCGGTTGAGCCGCGCGCAGGCGGCCGCCGCCGACAGCGTTCCCCAGATCGCGGTCGGGTGGAAGCCGCGCTCGTGCAGCGCACCGGGCTCGAGCTCCTGCAACAGCGCCCACACCTCGTAGCCGGCCACATAAGCGGCTACCGCCTCTTCGCCGCTCGCGCCAAGCGTCCAGCCCTCGGCGAGGATCGCCGGCGTGAGCGCGACGCTGGGATGCCCGTCCATGCCAACGTCGTCATAGTCGAGCACATGTCCGGCTACACCGTTGACGAGTGCGGCATCGCCAGCGGAAAGATTTCGCCCTGTGGGAATCTCCGGCGCGCCGTCATTCGTGGTTGAGGTCGGCACCATCTGCGCCACGAGCTTCACGGCGGGCTCATCTGCGCCCGCGATCATGGTGCCGACGCAGTCGAGCATGCCGATCCGCGCGCCGAAGCTCGCCCGTTCGGGCAATACGCCCGGCTCGACCGAGGATACGAACTGCGCGATGTCCGACGTCAGCGCGACCATGAATTGCTCCTGTGCGGCGAAGCGCCACTATGCGCCAGCGTCATGATCGCGGCAACTGTCAACATTTTTCCTATCTCAAACGCCGCGCTTGCGCTTACACTTAGCGCTGCCAGCGGCACCGATCGCCGCTGGCCGATACCCGCCCGGACACCAAGAGGCGGGGAACCCGGGGACAAGGCAGGAATGGACGCCCTGTACTGGCATCTGGTCGACTTCCTCCAGGCCATGGCGGCGGGCCTGCTTGTCGGCGGAATCTACGGCCTGATGTGCGTCGGCCTCGGCATCATCTTCGGCGTGATGCGCGTCGTGAATTTCGCCCATGGCGACTTCATGATGCTCGGCATGTACGCGGCCTTCTATCTGGTGACCGGCTTCGGCACGCTGGCGTTTCTCGGCCCCTATGCGGGACCGATCGTCGGCGCACTGCTCGCGGGACCGATCGTCTTCGTGATCGGCTGGCTGTTGCACAAGTTCCTGATCGCGCGCGTCACCGGCGCGCGCGTCGTATCGGCGGAAGCCGAGGGCCACTATGCGCAGATCATCCTCACCCTCGGCATCGCGCTGGTGCTGGCGAATGGCGGGTTGATCCTGTTCGGGTCTACTCCGGTCTCGGTGCAGACGCCGCTGTCGCGCGAGTCGTGGGAAATCGGGCCGGTCTTCCTCAATCAGGCGCGCGCGATCGGCTTCGTCATCGCGATCGTCTGCGCGATCGGGCTCTACCTGTTCCTCACGCGGACCAATCTCGGAAAAGCGTTGCGGGCGGCGGCCGACAATCCGATCGCGGCCGCCTATGTCGGCATCGACGTCGACCGCGCGCACCGTATCGCGTTCGGCCTCGGCGTCGGTATCACGGCGATCGCCGGCGGGCTGATCGCAAGCTCGCAATCGTTCCAGCCCTACGTCGGCTTCGACTTCGTCATCGTGATGTACGCCGGCGTGGTGCTCGGCGGCATGGGCTCGATCCTTGGCGCGTTCTGGGGCGGCCTTACCATCGGGCTGGTGCAGCAGATGTCGACCCTGATCCTGCCCTATCAGTTGCAGAACACCGCGATCTTCGTGGTCTTTCTCGTCATCATCTTCTTCCGGCCGCAAGGCATGTTCGGCCGGGTCTGGGAGCGGACCTGATGACCGCCAAGCGGCGTGGGCTCCTGCGGCAGTACGCGGCGATCGCGATCTTCGCGGCCGTGTTCCTCGCGGTCGGCTTCCTGGTGCGCAATTCCTACTACCAGCTCATCATGGTGCTGGTGCTGATCTGGGCCACGATGGGGCTCGGCTGGAACATGCTGTCTGGCTACTCAGGCATGATCTCGTTCGGGCATGCGGCCTTCTTCGGGCTCGGCGCCTACACCGTCACGCTCGCGTTCGTGAAGTTCGGCATTACGCCGTGGTTCGGTATCCCGCTCGGCGTCGTGGTCGGGGTGATGGCGGGCGTGCTGATCGGCATCCCGACGTTCCGTTTACGCGGTCACTACTTCGCGCTCGCGATGCTCGCCTATCCGCTCGCCATGCTCTACGTGTTCGAATGGCTCGGCTACCAGGAAGTCTCGCTGCCGATGATGCGCGAGAACCCCGCCGCCTACATGCAGTTCACCGACCAACGCGTCTACATGGCGCTCGCGCTCGCCCTGATGGTCGTCTGCATGGTGATCTCGCTTCACGTCGAGCGCTCGCGCTTCGGCCGCTCGCTGCTCGCCATCAAGCAGAACCTGCCGGCCGCGGAAGCCGCCGGCATCAATGCGGCGCGCTGGCGCATGTACGCCATGATGCTCTCTGCCGGAATGGCGGCAGCCGCGGGCGACTTCTACGCGGTCATTCTGCTGGTGGTGACACCGTTGACGGTGTTCGGTGCGCTGACCTCGGCGCAGGCACTGATCGTTGCGCTGTTCGGCGGCGTCGGCGTGCTCTGGGGCCCGATCATCGGCGCCGCGATCCTGATTCCGCTCGCCGAGACGCTGCACGCCGAGCTTGGTCACATCCTTCCTGGCATCCAGGGCGTGGTCTACGGGCTCGCGATCATTCTCATCATTCTGGTGGCGCCCGACGGCATCTACTGGAAGGTGCGCGACAAACTCGGCGAACGCCGCAAGACTTCAGCCGCCTCGACCGGGGTTGCGTCGTTCACCCCCGTGACGACGACCCTCGCAGAGGCGCCGAGCATGGTGAGCTGCGGACGCGATTCCAGTCCTGTTTCACGCGCTGCCTTCGGCGCACCGCTTCTTGAACTGGAGAACGTGTCGCGTTCGTTCGGCGGCCTCAAGGCGGTTGACGATGTCACGCTGAGCATTCCGGAAGGAACGATCTACGGCGTCATCGGACCGAACGGCGCCGGCAAGACAACGCTGTTCAACGTCGTCAACGGCTTCCTCGCAGCCAACCGCGGCAGCATCCGCTTCGCCGGCGCCGAGATCGGGGGGCTGAAGCCGCACCAGGTCTGCGCACGCGGGCTCGGCCGCACCTTTCAGGTCGTGCGTTCGTTTCCGCGCATGACGGTGCTGGAGAACGTCGTGGTCGGAGCCTTTGTCGGCGCCAGGACCGACGACCAGGCGGAGCGGCTCGCGATCGAGGCGCTCGCACGGGTCGGCATGGCGGACGCGCAAGCGCGGATGCTCGCCGGCGGGCTCACCACCAAGCAGTTGCGCCTGATGGAGCTTGCGCGCGCGCTCGCGCCGCGGCCGAAGATGCTTCTGCTCGACGAGACGCTCGCCGGCCTCGGCCAGCGCGAGCTTGAGGACATCCTGCCGATCATCCGGCAGGTGAACCGCGAGGGCGTCACCATCGTCATCATCGAGCACACCATGCATGCGATGGTGAAGCTCGCCGACCATTTCAGCGTACTCGACCATGGCCGGCTGATCGCGAGCGGTCCGCCCGGCGAGGTCGTAAAGAACCCCGCCGTGATCGAGGCCTATCTCGGCAAGAAGTGGATGAGCCGTGCTCAAAATCAGGTCGCTTGACGTCGCCTATGGCGGCTTGCACGCGTTGAGCGGCGTGTCGCTCGACGTCGAGCGCGGCCAGTTCGTCGCGGTGGTCGGACCGAACGGCGCCGGCAAGACCACGTTGTTCAAGACCATCTCCGGCGTCGTCACGCCGTCCGCGGGGGAGATCAGCTACAATGGCCAGAACTTGCTGGCGGTGCCGCCGGCCGAACGCGCGCAGCTCGGCATCGCCCACGTGCCCGAAGGCCGGCAGGTGTTCGCCTCGATGACCGTGATGGAAAACCTCGAGATGGGCGCCTATACGCGCAACGGCCAAGTGCGCTGGAAGGACACGCTGCCGATGATCCTTCAGCTGTTTCCGGTGCTCGCCGAGCGCCGCGATCAGCTTGCCGGCACGCTCTCCGGCGGCGAGCAGCAGATGGTCGCGATCGGGCGAGGTTTGGCGTCGGCGCCGGAACTGCTGATGCTGGACGAGCCCTCGATGGGGCTTGCCCCGTCGATCGTCGATGCGATTTTCGAGCGCATCCAGCTGGTTCATAAGAACGGAATGACAATCCTGCTGGTCGAACAGCGTGTCGCGGAGGCGCTGGAGACCTGCGACCACGGCTATGTGCTGGAGACGGGGCGCGTGTCAATGGAAGGCACGCACAAGACACTGATGTCGGATGAGCGCGTCCGGAAGGCTTATCTCGGAATGTAACTGCGACTTTGAAAGGTCAAGGAGGGAGCAATGAAAACCAGACGTAGCGTTATCAAGCAGGGTGCAGTCCTGGCCGCGGGCCTTGCAACGGCCTCGTCGCTGCCGCGCTTCGCACGCGCGCAAGGGAAGCCGGTCAAGATCGCCATCATCGTTCCGTTGAGCGGCCCCTGGGCGCGCCAGGGAACGCTGGTGAAATGGGGCGCCGAAACCGCCGTCAACGAGATCAACAGCACCGGCGGCGTCAAGTCGATGGGCGGCGCGAAACTCGACCTGGTCGCGATCGATGCGGGCGACTCCGCCGAGAAGGCGAAGAACGCCGCGCAGCGCCTGATCGCCCAGGAGCCCGAGGTCGTCGGCGGGATGGGGGCGTGGCTCTCGACCTTCACGCTCGCCATCACGGAGGTCACCGAGCGCGCGCAACTCCCGTGGCTGACGCTGTCTTATGCCGACGCCATCACGAACCGCGGTTTCAAATACGTGTTCCAGAGCTCGATGCCGGCCGGAAAGCAATCGATCGAAACCCTGCCGACGGTGATGGATCTCGCCAAGGCCGCGACCGGCAAGGTGCCGCAGAGCGTCGGCATCATCGGTGACAACACGGCTTCACCGGTCGCCTTCCTCAAGCCGATGCGCGAGGGCGGTCTGCAGAAGGCCGGCCTGAAGGTCCTGCTCGACGAGACCTATACGCCGCCGCTCGCCGACGCGACGCCGCTGATCCAGAAAGTCCGCTCGACGCGGCCTGATTTCCTGTTCTTCATCAGCACCACCATTTCGGACGTCAAGCTCGGCCTGGAGAAGATGAACGAGTTTCGTCTCGCCAAGGGTGTCATCCCGGTTATCGCCAATGGCGCGCACATGGGCGCGCCGGAAGTGCTCAAGAACGTGCCGGCCGAACTGATCGAAGGGCTGATGTTCAGCGTCGCCAACTGGCAGCTCAAGGGCCAGGACAAGATCAGCGACCTATACAAGAAAACGAGCGGCGAACCCTGGATCACGCAGGACGGCCTTGCCGGCTACGGACACACCTGGATCATCAAGGAGGCGCTGGAGCGTGCCGGCGTCGCCGACAAGACCAAGGTGAACGAGGAGATTCACAAGCTCGACCTGACCAGCGGACAGGCTGCGGACACGTTCCCCGGCGGCGTGAAGTTCGACGAAGCCGGCCATCGCATCAACGCACCGGTCTGCATCGTGCAATGGCAGGACGGCAAGCCGCTCACGGTGTTCCCGACCGATCGCGCGATGGCCACCGCCAAGTGGCCGAAGACCAGCTGAGGAGATCGACGGTTTTGCCCGCGCGCTACGCGCCTTGCAGAGTCATGGCCGGCAAGCCCCGGTCATGACTCGCGGTCGCTACCGTTTCCGCTCGCTCAGGCTCACATAGACGTTGCGGCGGAAATTCTTGAACTGGCTCTCCATCCGCTTGGTCCACGCCGACTTGCCGGCGCCGACGACGTGACGATACGGCGCAGACTGCAGCACTTCGGGCGACTCGAGATCGTAGAGCGCGAGATATTTCGGGTTGCCTTCGAGCGCCGTGAAGCGGCGCGCGTTGATGAAGCCCGGGATTCCCATGCGCTCGTCGAGATGTTCTTCCTCGTACCAGCGATTGAAGTCTTCCTCGTTCGCCGGATCGATATCCGCCATTACCAGCAGCAGCCCCTGATTCGTCATTCCCGCGTCCTCCATTGAACGGCTCGCCATGACAGTCGAACTCAATCATCGCATCGATGGAAGCGGCCCACGCGTGTTGCTGCTCCACGCCGTGGGCATGGACCTGACCCTGCTCGATGCCCTGACGGCGATCCTGCAGAAGGATTTCGCCGTGCTGCGCGCCGACCTGCGCGGGCACGGCTGCTCACCTTACGTTCCGGCCACGAGCCTTGCCGATTATGCCGACGACGTGCACGCCCTGCTCGCCAGACTGTCCTTCGCGCCGTGCGGGGTGGCGGGCTTTGCGATGGGCGGGATGGTGGCGCAGGCGCTCACCGTGAACTACCCGCAGGACGTGCGCGCCGCCGTCTTCGCGAATATCAATCACCAGCAGACGAAGCAGAGCTACGCTGCCCTGATGTCGCGCGCCTCCGATGCCAAGGGCGACGGCATGGCGAAGATCGTCGACGCAACGATGCAGCGCTGGTTCACCGAGCCGTTCATCGCGAAAGGCGGCGATGCGGCGGTGCGGGCGCGCCTTGCCGGCGACGACGTGCGGGCCTGGTGCGATGCATTCACCGCGATGGCGAATGTCGACACGGCGCAGAAGCTGAAGGATATCAAGGTACCCGCGCTCTGCCTTGCAGGAGAGGTCGACAAGTCGACGCCGCCGGCGGCCGTGAAGGCGATGGCGGATGCGATTCCCGGCGCACGCTACGTGATCCTGCCCGGAGCGCCGCACATGTCGTTCATCGAGATGCCGCAGGACGTCGCGAAGGTCGTTGGCGGGTTCTTCCGCGAGGTGCTCTGAGCTACCGGCCCTTGAAGTTTGGCTTGCGCTTCTCGACGAACGCGCGCTGCGCCTCTTTCGCGTCCTCGGTGTGCGAGAGTGCGACCGTCACGGTCTGCTCGAAACGATAGCCGTCACGCGAGGGCATCTCCTCCACCACGTTGAACGCGCGCTTGACCTCGCGCACCGCAACCGGGCTCTTTGCCGCGATCTCGCGCGCGATGGTCATCGCTTCTTCCATCAGCTTCTCGCGCGGCACACAGGCCGTGATGACACCGAGGCGATGAAGCTCCGCGGCCGGTATGCGGCGACCGGTGAAATAGATGGTGCGCGCCATCGACTTTCCGAAATGATCCATCAGGAAGCGCGCACCGCCGGCGAGGCCGACGTCGAGCTCCGGCACCACGAAGTACGCATCCTCGCTCGCCAGCATGATGTCGCAGGCGAGCATCAGCACGAAGCCGGCGCCGAACGCCGGCCCGTTCACGGCTGCGATCACCGGCTTGGCGCAGTCGGAGACGGCGTAGAAATATTCGCGCACCAGCCGGTTATTGCGCAGGTAGTCTCCCGGCTCCTTCACGAGGCCGACGCGCTCCTTCACGTCCGCGCCGGCCGAGAACACCTTGCCGGCAGCGGTGAGGATCGCCACGCGCACATCGTCGCGGTCGCTGATCGCGTCGAACACGCGGATCAGCTCCTCGCGCGCCTTTTGATTCTGTGCATTCACCGGCGGACGGTCCATGGTCACCGTCGCGATATGGTCGGTGACGGCGAGGCGCACCGTTTCGAGATTCATTGCGTCTCTCCTGCCTCGATCATGATGAGGGCATCGACCGCGACGCCGCCTTGCGGCAACGCGATGAACGGATTGATCTCCGCGCCGGTCACCTGCGGATACGCGGCGGCAAACCGCGACATGGCGACCAGCGCATCGGCAAGCGCGTCGAGATCGGCCGGCGGCTTGCCGCGCGCGCCCGCCAGCAGCGGATAACCTTTGATCGCGCGAATCATATCCTTGGCCGTGGCATGATCGACCGGCGCGAGACGCAGGGTCACGTCTTTGAGTACTTCGACGTAGACGCCGCCGAGGCCGAACATCACCACCGGCCCGAAAATCGGGTCGCGCTTGGTCCCAATCACGGTTTCGATGCCGCCTTCGATCATGCGCGCGACCAGCGCGCCCGCGATGCCGGCGTTGGGGACACGCTCCCGCACACGCGCCATCATCGCGTCGAATTCGGTTGCAACCTCGCTGGCGTTGCGCAGACCGAGTACAACGCCGCCTGCTTCCGACTTGTGCAGGATGTCGGGCGAGAGAACCTTGAGCGCCACCGGAAAGCCGATCTCCGTCGCCGCCGCGACCGCGTCCTCGCGCGTGCGCGCGGTTCGCTCCGGCGCGAATGGAATTCCGGCCGCACCGAGGAGCCGCTTCGCGCCGGCTTCGTCGATCGGACCGGCGGGAAGCGGCTGCACCGGCCGCCCGTCAACGGATCGCGGCGTGGGCGTTCTCATGAAGCCTTGGCCAAGCCGTGACAACGCGGCGACCGCCGCGACCGCGCGTGTCGGGTCCTCGAAGATGAGAAACCCGATCGCCGCGAACGTCTCCGCGATGTCAGGTGGCATTCTCGCGCACAGGATGAATACGCGATCCGGGAAGCGCTGCCGCACCTCCCGGAACGCGGGCTTCAACCGGTCCATCAGCCCGGGCGTCGTCCCGGTATGCGCGAGGAAGCTGATCACGCTGTCGACATTGCCTTCGTCGGCGACGATGCTGAGGATTTTGGTGAACATGCTCCAGTCGTTGATCACCTGCGCGGTGGCATCGACCGGGTTCGCGGGACCGGCGAACGGCACCATTGCGAGGATTTTTTGCTGCGCAGCGTCGGGCATGCGCGGCAGCTCGAGTCCGAGCTCGCTCGCCGCATCTGCCATCTGAATGCCGACGCCGCCTGACAGCGTCACGACGCCGAGGCGCGGCGACTTCGGGAACACACCACCCGCGCAGGCGTAAGCGACATCGACCAGATCGTCGAGCGAGCGCGCGCGATGCACGTTGTATTCGCGAAAGACGGCGTCGAACACCGCATCCGAACCGGCGAGCGAACCGGTGTGCGACGCAATCGCGGCGACGCCCTGCTCTGACACACCGACCTTCATGGCGACGACGGGCTTCCGGTTCGCGGCCGCGCGACCGAGCGCGGCGCGCAGCCGCGCACCATCGCGGCAGCCTTCGAGATAGATCATGATGACGCCAGTGTCCGGATCGTCGGCGAGCCAGTCGACGCAAGCCGCGACATCGACGTCGGCCTCGTTGCCGGTGGCCACGCAATGGCTGAAGCCGAGGCCGCGCTCGGCCGCAATCGCGAGAAAATACGTGCCGAATGCACCGCTCTGGCTCACGATGCTGACCGGCCCGACGCGCGGCCACAGCGGATCGAAATAGGACGAGAAGGTCGCGTAGAGACCGATATGGGCGTTGAACATGCCCAAGCTATTCGGTCCGATCAGTTTCATGCCGCCTGCGGCGCAGCGGCGCGCAAGCTCGACCTGCATCGCGCGGCCTTCCGCGCCCGTCTCGGCAAATCCGGAGGAGAACATCACGGCGGCCTTCACGCCCTTGGCGATGCAATCGTCGGCGGCCTGCATCGCGGCCTTCGCCGGCACCGCGATGATCGCCTGATCGATCCCGCCCGGCACGTCGCGGATCGACGGATACGCGGCCAGGCCCTGGATCTCGCGCGCGTTCGGATTGACGGGAATGATCGCGCCCTTGAAGGCGCGCTTGCTGTAGGCGACCGGCCGGCCTCCGATGCGGTTTGGGTCGCTCGATGCGCCGATCACCGCGACGCTTTTGGGCCGAAACAACGGATCGAGAACGTGCGGCACGCGTTACTCCACGTTACTTGGTCGCGACGTCATAGCCGAATTCGGCCGCCGATGCCGTCAACCATGACCAGAAGCTGCCGGCCATGCTGCGCGGCGCGGTGAGCTGGAAGACCGGCGCGTCGTCGAGCATGTCGATCTGCACGCCGACGTGCGCGACCAGTGTGCTCGCAACATCGCCGGTCTTGAATGCGCGCGGATGAAGGTCGATCGGTACGCCCTTGACAAGCGCGTCGCGCACGCGCGCGCCGCTCAGATGCAACACCAAGCGTGAATCCGATTGATCCGCCACGGCGGCGAATGCGCCGATGCGTTCTCGCAGGCTCGCCGCCAGGTCGCCGGCATTTTCGCCGCTCGCGATCCATTGACCTGGACCGATGCCGGCGAACGCCACGCCATCCTTGCCGACGCGGCGCGGGCCGTCGGGAAGCGCGAGGCCGAAGCTCGCCCGGACCGCCGAAGCGAGCGCGTCCCGCTGGCCGCGCCGGGCGATGACGCTCGCGAACGCGATGTCGGTCCGCTCCACGATGGTGAGGCCGGCCGGACCGGCACGGCCGTGGTGGCCGGACCTGGCGAGCCCGTGCAGCGGCGAGCGCGCCTGAAGGACCGCGTCAGGCATGGAGGCGCGCTCCTTCCGGATCGAAGAAATGCGGACTGCACACCTCGACCTCGACGTCGCCGTTGCGCACCGGATCGTAGGCGCGCACGCGCTGCCCGATACGCTCTGGCCCGCGCTTGAGCACGCCGAGGCCGATCCAGTGACCAAAGGTCGGCGAGAACGCGACGGACGTCATGTAGCCTTCGTCGTTCTCGATGGTGGCCGCGGCGCCGACGGGAATGAAGTGAGCGCCCGCGCGCAGCCGTGCGGACCGCTCAACCGGCCGCAGGCCGACGAATGCCGGCCGCTCGGGATCGAGCAGCGCGGGACGCTGCGCCATCACGCGGCCGATGTAGTCCTTCCTGGTCGACATCATGCGGCCGAGACCCAGATCGCGCGCGGTCAGTTGTCCGTTCATCTCCTGCCCGGCCACGTGCCCCTTCTCGGTGCGCATCACGCCGAGCGCCTCGATGCCATAGGGCGTGATCGCAAACTCCGCGCCCGCCGCCATGATCGCGCGGATGACCGCATCGCCATAGCGCGCCGGCACGGCCAACTCGTAAGCAAGCTCTCCGGAGAACGACAACCGGAACAGCCGCGCCGAAACACCGCCGAACGAAACCTCACGCGCTCCGAGATATGGAAACGCCGCGTTGGCGATATCGGCATCGATGAGCTTGCACAGCACGTCGCGGGAACGCGGACCCGCGACAGCGAATTGCGCCCACTGCTCCGACACCGAGACCATCCCCACGTCGAGCGCTGGCCACAGCACCTGATGGCAGAACTCAAGGTGCTGCATCATGCGCGGCGCATTCGCGGTCGTGCTGGTCATGACGAAATACTCAGGGCCGAGCCGCGCGACCGTGCCGTCGTCCTGCACGAAGCCGTCTTCGCGCAGCATCAGAGCGTAGCGCGCCTTGCCGACCGGCAAGGTGGACAGCGTATTGGCGCAGACGCGGTCGAGAAACGCCGCCGCATCCGGGCCCTCGAATGCGACCTTGCCGAAGGTCGAGACATCGCACACCCCGACGGACGCGCGCGTCGCCGCCACCTCGCGGTTGACGCTCTGGAGCCAATCCGTCTCGCCGGCACGCGGATAATACTGCGCGCGCAGCCATGCGCCGGTCTCCATGAACACCGCGCCTTGCTCGGTCGCCCATGCATGTGAGGGCGGCAGGCGGATGGGGCGGAAGTCGCGCCCGCGATGATGGCCCGCCATCGCGCCGAAGCTCACCGGCACATAGGGCGGCCGATAGGTCGTGGTGCCGACCTGGGGGATCGCCCGGCCCGACGCCTCGGCGAGGATCGCAAGGCCCGTCACATTTGCGGTCTTGCCCTGGTCGGTTGCCATGCCGAGCGTCGTGTAGCGCTTCAGATGTTCGACCGAGCCGAAGCCTTCCTGGTGGGCGAGCGCGATATCCTTCGCCGTTACGTCGTTCTGAAAATCGACGAAGGCTTTCGCTCGGCTCTCTTTCACGTGCCACAACGGCGTGACCGCGGCGGGCTCGTCGTCCGCGCGCGGCTGCGTGATCGGCGTGAAGTCGAAGCCGCAATCCCCGGCCGCCATCGCACCGGCCGCGATCCCGCCGGTGAGGCAGCGCGACAACGTGAACGCGCCGTTCGTGGCGCCGGCTGCGTACATGGCGGGCGGTCGCGTCCCGGGGACGAACGCGGCGATCTCGTCGTTCCACACCGGCTTGCCGCCGAGGTGGCAGGTCAGATGCACGGCCGGATTCCAGCCGCCTGAGACCGCGAGGGCATCGCATTCGATGCGCGTCGCGCGGCCGTTCGCACCCACGACGTCGATCGCGCGCACGCCCTGTTTGCCGTCAACGTGCGAGACGCGCGAATTGCTCATCGTGCTGAATCCGAGCTTCGAGAGCTCGCTCTTCGCGGCGCGCGAGTCGACCACCGCCACGACCTCGATGCCGGCCGTCCGCGCATCCGCCGCGGTTCGCCAACCGTCATCATTGTTGGTGAACACCGCAAGCCGCTTGCCCGGCGTAGCCGCATAGCGATTGATGTACGCGCGCGCCGCACCCGCGAGCATCACGCCGGGCCGGTCGTTGTTGCCGAACGCGATCGGACGCTCGAGCGCGCCGGCGGCGAGCACCGCGCGCTTCGCCACAATCTTCCAGCTTCGCTGGCGCGGCTCATGAATCGGTGGCGTCGCCACATGATCGTTGACGCGCTCGACCGCGCTGTATTGTCCATGATCATAAACACCGAGCACCGTGGTGCGGTGCATGATGCGCACCTCGGGCATCGCGGAAAGCTCGGCCTCGATGCCGGCCGCCCACGCGGCGCCCGGACGGCCGTCGATCTCGTGGCGCTCCGCGAGCAACCGCCCGCCGAGCCGGAA
The DNA here is from genome assembly GCA_034669185.1 of Hyphomicrobiales bacterium. Classification (GTDB taxonomy): domain Bacteria; phylum Pseudomonadota; class Alphaproteobacteria; order Rhizobiales; family Xanthobacteraceae; genus PALSA-894. Next base: position 4,477 of record JAXDNZ010000217.1, on the reverse strand, counting down.
ATCCTCATCCGCCAGGATGACGCGTGCACCGGCGCGGCCGGCGGCGAGCGCCGCCATCAGGCCTGCGGGCCCGGCACCGATGACAAGCACGTCGCAATGCGCGAATGCTTTCTCGTAAGTGTCCGGGTCCTCGGCGCCGGCGACGCGGCCGAGGCCGGCCGCGCGGCGGATCAGCGGCTCGTACAGCGCTTCCCAGAACTTCGCCGGCCACATGAAGGTCTTGTAGTAGAAGCCCGCGGCGAGGAACGGCGACAGGAGGTCGTTGATGCCGCTTACGTCGAGCGCCAGCGACGGCCAGCGGTTCTGGCTCGCCGCCACCAGTCCGTCGTAAAGTTCGGTGACGGTCGCGCGCGTGTTCGGCTCGCGCCGCGCACCGCTGCGCAGCTCAACCAGTGCATTCGGCTCCTCGGAGCCGGCGGTCAAAATGCCGCGCGGCCGGTGGTACTTGAACGAGCGCGAGACCAGCTTCACCCCGTTTGCGATCAGCGCGGATGCGAGCGTGTCGCCGGCGAAGCCATTATAAGTCTTGCCGTCGAACGAAAACGACAGCGGCTTGCCGCGGTCGATCAGCCCGCCGCTTGCGAGGCGAAAAGGCGCGCTCACGGCTCGCCTCCCGCATCCGCGAATGTCGCCGCGCCGATCTCGTGCGTGCGCGTGTTGCGCGTGACCACGAGCCACCTGCGGCAGCCGCCGCCGTGATACCAGAGCTCGCTGTGCCCGCCCGATGGATTGTCGCGCAGATAGACGTAATCGTGGAACGCTTGCGTTGCGTCGGCAATGGCAGGATCCGGCCGCCTCACGCTCGCGTCGCCGAGATAGCTGAACTCCTCGTTGCCGCGCGGACCGCAATAGGGACAGGGAATACGCAACGCGCCCTCAATGCAGGTTCGGTTGGGCGCCAGCGCCCTTCTCGTCGATCACAGCGCCGCTCGCAAAGCGGCCGAGCCGTAGCGCGGCCGCTACCGTGTGCGGTTCGTCGCGTGCGATCAGATGCGCGAAGCACCAGCCCGACGCCGGCGTTGCCTTGAAACCGCCATAGCACCAGCCGGCGTTGAGATAGAGCCCGGTCACCGGCGTGCGGTCGATGATCGGCGAGCCGTCCATCGACATGTCCATCAGTCCGCCCCAAGAGCGCAGCATACGGATGCGTCCGAGGCCGGGCCAAATCGCCATGCCCTCCTCCAGCACGTCCTCGACGACCGGCAGGTTGCCGCGCCACGCATAGGAGTTGTAGCCGTCGATGTCGCCGCCGAACACGAGCCCGCCTTTGTCGGACTGGCTGATGTAGAAATGGCCGGCGCCGAATGTCACCACGCAGTCGATCGCCGGTTTGATACCTTCCGACACGAAGGCCTGCAGCACATGGCTTTCGATCGGCAGGCGCAGGCCGGCCAGCGCAGCGACGCGCGAGGTATTGCCTGCGACCGCCATGCCGACCTTGTCCGCCTGGATGGTCCCGCGCGTCGTCTCAATTCCCATGACGCGGCCGTTCACGACGTCGAGGCCCGTGACCTCGCAGTTCTCAATGATGTCGACCCCTCGGCTGTCAGCCCCGCGCGCGTAACCCCACACGACGGCATCGTGCCGCGCGGTGCCGCCGCGCCGTTGCAGCAGCCCGCCGTGGATCGGAAAGCGCGCATTGTCGTAGTCGAGGAATGGCGCCATGCGCCGCACCTGCTCGCGGTCGAGCAGCTCGGCGTCGACGCCATGGAGCCGCATCCCATTGCCGCGGCGCGCGAAGGCATCGCGCTGGGCGTCCGAGTGATAGAGGTTGAGCACGCCGCGCTGGCTCACCATGGCATTGTAATTGAAGCTTTGCTCGAGCCCTTCCCACAGTTTCATCGACCATTCGTAGAACGCCTCGTTGCCCGGCAGCAGATAGTTCGAGCGGATGATCGTGGTGTTGCGCCCGGCATTGCCGGAGCCGATGTAGCTCTTCTCCAGCACCGCCACGTTGGTGATGCCATGCTCGGTCGCCAGGTAATAGGCGGTCGCGAGCCCATGGCCGCCGCCGCCAATGATGACGACGTCGTAATGTGGCTTCGGCACGGCCTTGCGCCACGCCGGCGTCCAGCCCGAGTGTCCGCGCAGTGCCTCGCGGAACAATGCGAATGCGGAGTATTTCATCGACCCGACTCCCGCCGCACCGTAGCGGACTGCGGCGTTCGCTGCCACAATCGCGAGTGCGTATTCGAACAACGCGGAGCAGACATGAACCCCATTGTGTTCCTGCACGGCATCGGCGGCAGCGCGCGATCGTTTGCGCCGCAGATCGCGAGCTTCGCAAGCGCCGGCTACCAGCCCGTCGCGCTCGACCTGCCCGGCTACGGCGGGCGTGAGCCGGTCACCGCGATGAGCTTCGAGGCGCTGGCCGAGGATGTCGAGTTCGCACTCTCGCGCAACGCGCTCAGGAAGCCTGTGCTGGTCGGCCACTCGATGGGTGGGATGGTGGTGCAGACGATGCTGCGCCGGCGCCCGGACGACTACGCCGCCGCCGTGCTCTCGTGCACCTCGCCGGCGTTCGGCAATCCGGCCGGCGATTTTCAGAAGAAATTCGTCGCGGATCGTCTCGCACCGCTCGATGAAGACTACACCATGGCTACCCTGGCGCCGGAAGCGGCCGACGACATCATGGCGCCGAATGCCGATCCGGCCGGCCGCGCGCTGTTCATACAAGATTTCGCCGCCGTTCCGGAAGCGACGTATCGGGCCGCGGTGAACTGCCTCGTCACGTTCGACGAACGCGCCAATTTGCCGAGGATCAGAATTCCGACGCTGTGCCTTGCCGCCGAGCACGATCGCAACGCGCCGCCGCCCGTGCTGGAAAAGATGGCCGGAAAGATCCCCGGCGCGTATTACCTGTGCCTATCCGGTCTGGGCCACATGCCGAATCTGGAAGCGCCGGGCGCCTTTGACGCGGCGATTTTCAACTTCCTCAGCCATGCGCTCCCGGGCGGCGCCTGATAATCTCGCGACATGAACCACGGACCGATTGACGCGCACGACCGCGACGCGCCCATCTTCGCGCCTGACGCCTTTCGCCTTGGCGACGAAGAAGCCGCGCTGATCGACAAGGTGCGCCGCTTCGGCGCACGCGTGCTCAGTCCACGCGCCGCCGAGCACGACCGCGACGCGACGTTTCCGATCGAGAATTTCAGCGACATGCATCCCGAAGGGCTGCTCGGCATCTGCGTGCCGAAACAGCACGGCGGCCTCGGCGCCTCGTTCCGCACATACTGCCTCGCGGCCGCAGAGCTCGGCCGCTACTGCGGCGCGACCGCGCTCTCCTGGAACATGCATGTCTGCTCGACGCTGTGGACCGGCGCGCTGGCCGACGATCTCGAGATGAGCGCACCGGAACGCAGCGAGCACAACGCGCGGCGCGTAACGCACTACCGCCGCATCGTCGAGAACGGCGCGATCTACTCGCAGCCCTTCTCCGAAGGCGGCGCCGCGGCCGCAGGCGCCGCGGCGTTCGGCACCGAGGCGAAGCCGGTGGATGGCGGCTTCGTCGTCTCGGGCAAGAAGATCTTTGCCTCGCTCTCCGGCGCCGCCGACTACTACGGCATCCTGTGTACCGAGCGCGCCGAAGGCGAGCAGGCAAGCCGCCGCAATACGCTCTATCTCGCGGTTCCGGCCAAGGCCGAGGGCGTCGGCATCACCGGCGACTGGGATCCACTCGGCATGCGCGGCACCGTCTCGCGCACGTTGTTGATGAAGGACGTGTTCGTGCCCGAGAGCGAGCTGCTGATGCCACACGGCGTCTATTTCCGCGCGGCGACGTCGTGGCCGCACATGTTCCTCACGCTCTCGCCGACCTACATGGGCCTCGCGCAGGCGGCCTACGATTTCACCGTCGCGTATCTGCGCGGCGAGGTGCCCGGCACGCCGCCGGTGAAACGACGCATGTTCCCGACCAAGCAGATCGCGGTCGCCGAGATGCGCGTGATGCTGGAGCAGACCAAAGCGCTCTGGTTCCAGGCGGTGAGCGAAGCGCGCGCGAATCCCGCCAAGGAGCAGGTGCTGCGCGCTTACGCGGCGCAACACACCGTTATGGAGAACGCGAACGCAATCGCCGCGAAGGCGATCCGCACCTGCGGCGGCCAAGCGATGCTGAAAAGCCTGCCGCTGGAGCGCATCTACCGCGACAGCCGCTGTGGATCGCTGATGCTGCCGTGGACCGCGGAGATCTGCATCGACCGGCTGGGCAGGGAAACGCTGTACGAACCGGGCGAGAAGGATGAGTAGTTTTGTTTATCCCTACCACGCTCTCTCTCCTCATCCCTCTCCCGTAGGGGGAGGGTGGCTTCGCGCGAAGCGCGAAGACGGGTGGGGCGCCGCCCTTCAACCTAGAGCACCTCGAGCGCGTCCCGCGACGGCGCCAGCGGAAGCCAGCGCGGGAGTCGCCGCTTGGCGAGCCAGTAGGGCCGCCACAGCGACCGCCACGCGGCGGCATCGAGCGGCACCGCGCCCCAGC
>JAXDNZ010000216.1:0-2547 GCA_034669185.1 Hyphomicrobiales bacterium | reverse complement strand
TCCGCGCTGCTCTCGATCGCCGCCGCGGCTTGTTTGGTCTCGGCCGCGCTGTCGGCGACCTTGCGGCTCTGCCGCTCGACCGCCTGGGCGGTGCGCTTGACGGCATGCTCGACCGGCTTGGGCTCGGTCCTGGGCTGCGCGGTTGCCATGAGGCAACAACGCGGGCGAGGGGTTTCGGTTCGGCAACGCTTTGTAGCCCGGCTTGAGCGCAGCGAAAGCCGGGACTCTTGTGATCGGCATCGTCCGTCCCCGGGTTTCGCTTCGCTCAACCCGGCTACGACTGCTACGACGGGCTACACGTAAATACGCTTGCAGCGCGGCGCGCCCGCATAGCGCGTCTCGCGCGAGCGCCGGCTCCAGACCCGCACGCAGCCCGGGGGCCCGAGCGTGTAGGGGCGGTTGCTGAAGCCCGACTGCTGCGCGCTTTCGGCCGAGGTGACCGGCCAGCTCAGAAACACCAGGAACCCGAATGCGATTGCCATCAGCGTGCGCATGATGTCGCTCCCCGCATCGTGCCACGCGCGACGCGCGGCACGTCAAGGGTGAACAATAGCAAACACACGCAGCGGCTGCGCGTAAAATTCTCGTATCCGCGCCGCCCGCGCGCGGCGATTTCGCGCGCCTCGGCGGCAGTGCGAGGCGCTATGTCAGCGCCGGCAACGACGATAGTATTTCGCATGCAGCTGGGTCACAGATTACAGACGTATCGAGCCGGGGTCGCGTGCAAGGCCGCGGGCCCGAGATCGAGGCTTCATCCGGAAAGCGGCTCGGTCTATCTGCAAAAGTGAGCACAAGCGCGTCGGAGAAGATCGTGGCGGATGACTTGCGACGTACTCCTCATCTCCGTGATTGGGTTCAAACGCTTCTCCTCGGCGCGGGGATTGGCGCCGGCGTATGGCAATTTGTCTTCAAGGAGATATGGGCCCCTGCCGCAGCGCCCATCAATGTTACGACGGAGGTTGCCGTCAAGAGAGCCGGTTTTAGAAATACAAGCGAGCAGACTGCCGGGGCGCAATTGGAGGCCATCGAAGTCGCGGTCACGGCGAAGAATCCGAGTGCCCGCGACGTCTGGCTGCTGCCCACCTGCTGGTCTGCAAACGGCGTCACGGTCGTCGCTGCCCCACAGGACGGGGACTGGACAAATAGGGTGACGACACAGATCAATGATCGCCGGCGGACCGCGGAGGGCCTGTCTTACAGGTGGGGTAATCTGATCACAGTCGCGGCAGGCGACGTCTTCCCCGACGATGGCGTCATTCATCCCAACGAGTCGATCACGACGTCATTTGTATTTTACGTGCCGCAACGTGTTTATGACGTGCTGTATATTCGGGTCCAGTTGCCGACGACGCCGATCGCAAATTCCGCAGATATCGTGTGGACAGTGACGCCCGAAGGGGGATGCGAAGCGCGCGCGTATCGGACGAAAAAGGCCGGTGAGAGAGGGGAGGAGATCACAGATTTCCTGGCGGCATTCCGCGATCCGACCCTCCAGTTCCAGACTGCGGTGTCAACGCGCGAACTTTCGCTTTGGCAGAGCAATCCGCCCCCAGCCGCCGGAGAGCCATCGGCTGGGCCCTCGCCCTCTCGATAAGCTGATCGCTGGTGCCCGCGTCGCGACTCACTTCCCCTCGATCTTCAGCCCTTCCTTGCCGCCGATGGAAATGCTCAGCCCCGGCTTCTGGCGCTCCTGATAGAGCTGATAGCCGAGCACGGCGGTGCCGACGGCGAGCGCGCCGACGACGAGATAGAGGATGTTGTTTCGCGTCATCGCCGCATTCCCCGGCGCGCCGGCCTCTACTGCAACGTGAGCGCCAGGCCGCTGAGGTCGAGGTTCACCATCAGGCCGGTCTGGTTGCCGCTCAATTCCAGGATCGCGCCCTTCTGGTTGGTCAGGACGATCGCCTGCGGCCCGCGGATGATGGTCGCGCCCGCGCCGGCGGCGCCATAGACGCCTTCGATGTCCGAGGGATGCAGGATGTTGCTCACCCGGCCGACCAGGTAGGTCTGCGACCCGCCAAAGGTGAAGCCATAGGTGATGCCCCCGACCGAGAGCCGGTAGGTGCGCCCGTGGAAGTTGAGCGTTCCGCGCCCGACCGCGCCGCCGATGACGATGCCGGCCTTGATGAAGGAGATGCGCACGGTGCCGCCGTCGGCGCGCGCCGCGGGAGCCAGGACGCCTGTCGCCAAGACGGCGGTGAGCGCGACGATGAGAACGCGAAGGCGAGACATGGGTGGACCTTTCTGGTTCACGAACAGCCGGTCGTGCTCCCGCATGTATCACACTTCATGCAGGTGCCGTTGCGCACCAGCGTGAAGTTGCCGCATTCGCCGCAGGCTTCGCCCTCGTAGCCCTTGGCGCGGGCCTCCGCACGCTTCTCGGCCGCCGCCTGCTTGGCGTGGGTCTTGGCGTCGGACCAGTTGATCGCATCGAGCTGCTGGGCGGGCGAGAGCTTGGCTTCCGGCTCGGCCTTGAGCGCGGTCGCGCCGCTGACGTTGAGCGCCGTCACATTCGACGAGCCGCCGGACATGGAGACCCCACCCCGG
>JAXDNZ010000215.1:0-3732 GCA_034669185.1 Hyphomicrobiales bacterium | reverse complement strand
GGCACCTTCTGGCGCGTGGTCACGCCGTCGATCGGGCGGCTGATCTCGACCTGGAACTTGAAAGCACGCGGCGTGTAGCCGCCGGCGATCGCGACCGCGGTCTCGACCGTCATGTTGGCGACATAGGGATACTGGCCGGGCAGCGTCACCTCGCCGAGGATGAAGAAGGGCCGGTAGGCCTCGACCTCGACCGCGACGTGCGGCTCGCGGATGTAGCCTTGGCGCAGCCGGCTCGCGATCGCCTGTTGCAGCGCCGCGGTGGTGCCGCCGCGCGCCGGCACGGAACCGATCAGCGGCATGGTGATATTGCCGCTCGGATCGACCGTGTAGGAGTTCGACAAGCCTTCCTGACCGAACACGACGACGCGCAGCTTGTCGCCGGAGTCGAGCCGGTAGGGGCCGTCATTCGCCGGCGCCGCATAGGCGACGGGCGCAATCGGTGCGATGTCGGGCATCGGTTGAGCGACGATGGCGGGCGCGACAACCGGCCGCGCGACGGTCGAGCGGGCGGCCCACGGAGGAGGGGCGTTGCGCGCGCATCCGGCGAGGGTTGCGACGGCCAGGGCCAGAGCTATGAAGCGGCTAGACCGCATGGGAACGAATCCGCGCCTTTCATCCACAACAGACGCGGTCGATTAACGCTTCACATGGTTAACAATCCCTGACTTTTGCCGATTCCGCCGCACGAATTAACGTGACAGCAACCTTAATGCTTTCTGATGGGGTTGCGCAGTCGCGTGGTCGCGTACAGTTCGGAGTCGGCGATGAGTGAGCAAGGTAGCATCGGTGGTGCACCCGAGGCCGTGCGGGACGGCGAGCTTGATTTGCGCGCCGTCGGCAAGGCACTCGCGCGCAAGAAGTGGTGGGTGATCGGCCCGGCGCTCGCCGTGGCAGCCTTCGCCCTTGTGGGCGTCAATCTCGTCACACCGAAATACAAGTCCGAAGCGCGGATCCTGATCGAAGGACGCGAGAACGTGTTCCTGCGGCCGGAAGGCGAGAAGGCCGATCAGCGCGACCGCACCGTCGACGAACAGGCCGTGACCAGCCAGGTGCAACTCGCACTTTCGCGCGATCTTGCGCGCGGGGTGATCAAGCAATTGAAGCTCGGCGAGCTGCCGGAATTCGATCCGGCGCTGCGCGGCGTCTCGCTGATGCGTTACTCGCTCGGGTTCCTCGGGCTCGCCAAGGACCCGTTGCGCATGACCCCGGAGGAGCGCGTGCTCGAAGCTTATTTCGAGCGACTGGCGGTCTTTCCGGTCGAGAAATCGCGCGTCATCGCGGTCGAATTCCAGTCGGCCGACCCCGAGCTTGCCGCTCAGATCGCGAATGCAATCGCGGAAAACTATCTCGTCTTCCAGCAGAACGCCCGTCAGGACCAGACGCGCGCGGCGGGCCGCTGGTTGTCCGGCGAGATCGACAATCTGCGGGCAAAAGTCGCCGAAGCGGAAGGCAAGGTGGAAGACTTTCGCTCCAAGGCTAATCTGTTCGTTGGCACCAACAACACCACCCTTTCAAGCCAGACGCTCGGCGAATCGAATCGCGAGCTTGCCGCTGCGCGTTCGCAGAAGGCCGACCTCGAGTCCAAGGCGCAGTTCATCCGCGACCTGCTGAAGAAGGGCGCCCCGATCGAGTCCTCGGAGTTCATCAATTCCGAGCTGATCCGCAGACTCAACGAGCAGCGCGTAACGCTGCGCGCGCAGCTTGCCGAGCAATCCTCGACACTGCTCGACAACCATCCGCGCATCAAGGAACTCAAAGCCCAGATCGGCGACCTCGACCGCCAGATCCGCGACGAGGCTGCACGGCTCGCCCGCTCCTACGAGATCGACGCGCGCATGGCGAATGCCCGTGTCGAGTCGCTTTCGAGCGGTCTCGACCAGCTCAAGCGGCAAGCCGCCTCGAACAATGGGCAGGATGTGGAGCTGCGCGCTCTCGAACGCGAGGCGAAAGCGTTGCGCGACCTCCTCGAATCGTACCTGGCGAAATCGCGCGAGGCGAGCGCGCGCGACAGTCTTGGCGCCGCGCCAAGTGACGCACGCGTCATCTCGCGCGCGGTCGTGTCGAACACGCCCTATTTCCCCAAGAAGCTGCCGATCGTGCTGATCGCGACCCTCGCGACGCTGTTCCTGACCGCCGGATTCATCGCGACTGGCGAGCTGCTCGCCGGCAACGTATACCGCGCGGGCGGCGTGGTGATCGAACTGAGCGAGGACCGGCCAGGGTTCTTCGCGGCGAGCGCCGATGCGGGCGCCAACGCGATCGCGCATGACGGCGCCGCGCGTCGCGCGGTCGCTCCGTCCACGGCAGAACCTCAGGTCGCACACGATGCGGTGCCTGAGATCGCTCCGCCCTCCGACGTCACCGTCGCGGACGTGGCGCAAGCCGTTCGCGACGCCGGCGAAGCCGGAAAACGCATCGCCGTGATCGGTGCCGAGCGCGAAGTTGGAGCGGCGCTTACCGCAATCGGACTCGCGCGAGCGCTCGCCCGGGAAGCGCGAGTGATCCTGGTCGACCTTGCGCTCGACGAGCCATGTCTTTCGGCGATCGCTGCCGATCCGCGCTCGCCGGGCATCGGCGACCTCGTGCGCGGCGCGGCGTCGTTCGGGCAGATCATCACCCGCGACCGCTATTCGCGCGTACAGCTGGTCCAGGCCGGGGACGCGGCCGGCAACCCCGCCGCGATCATCGATTCCGAGCGGCTGACGATCGCGATGGACGCGCTGTCGCGCACCTACGATCATGTGGTGATCAACGCCGGCGCCGCGGGCGAACTGTCCTCCGAGCGCGTCGCCCGGCTCGCCCCCTGCGCGCTCCTGGTTGCGACCGGGATTGCGGCGGCCGACGCTGAAGCGCTGCGGGATCAGCTGGCCAACGCAGGTTTCACCGATGTCGCGGTGTTCACCGGCATGATCCCCGAGCTTGACGCCAGGGGACGGGTCGCGGCTTAGCCTGGCGCAGCGGCCGGCCTGGCGCGCCTGCGGCAACTCGCCGCCGCGAACCGTGGGATTGCAAAGAAATCTCAATAAAGCCGCGGCAGAGTGCGCCGGATCGTTGCGGGGGGCGAAAACGTGGCCGGTCTGAACAAAGCCGCGGTCAAGTCCGTGCTCGAAGGGCTCTATTTCAGCGGCGCGCACCGTGCGCTGCAGCCGTGGCTCGGCGGCGTCGGCGCCATCCTGACGCTGCACCACGTGCGGCCGCCGCGGCGCGACCCGTTCCAGCCAAACCGGCTGCTGGAGGTGACGCCTGAATTTCTCGAGCGCGTCGTCGCCAGCATCCGGCGTGCGCGCATCGACATCGTCTCGCTCGACGAAGCGCGGCGGCGGCTGCTCGAAGCCGATTTTCGCCGCCGCTTCGTATGCATCACGCTCGACGACGGCTATCGCGACAATCTGCGCTATGCCTATCCGGTCCTGAAGAGATACGAGGCACCGTTCGCGATCTACATTCCGACCAGCTTTCCCGACCACATCGGCGACCTGTGGTGGATGACGCTCGAAGCCGCAATCGCGCGCAACACGCGCATCGGCCTCGTGATGGACGGCAAGGACCGTTCTTTCGAGTGCGCCACCACGGAGCAGAAATACGCATTGTTCGATCACATCTATTGGTGGCTGCGCGAGATCGACGACGAGGGCGAGATGCGCCGCGTTGTTCGCGAGCTCGGCTCGCGCCACGGCGTCGATCCGGAACGGTTTTGCGCCGACGAATGCATGACCTGGGCCGAGCTCGGCG
>JAXDNZ010000214.1:0-3146 GCA_034669185.1 Hyphomicrobiales bacterium | reverse complement strand
GTCGAACAGTTCGATGTTGCCGAGAAACCCGCCGAGGCGGTTGGAAATGCTCCCCGGCGCCGACACCGGGTCGTCGTGATAAAGTGCCTGCCGATCCCACCGGCTTGCCGGCACCTCGACGATGGCATCGCGTCCATCGAGCAACAGCTGCCAGAATGCTTCGGGACCCGACGCGCCCGGGAAACGGCAGCCGAGCCCGACAATGGCGATCGGATCCATCCTGGTCAGGATCACATCAGCACCCTCTTACTCTACGCCGTCACGCCGACCCTGCCTGTTGCGGTACAGGTGCAGTGGCGGCCTTTCGTTCTCCCAGCGCGGTGACGATTTCCCGGCAGCGGAAGCGCTGAATCTTGCCGCTGGCGGTTCGCGGGATGTGCCCGCCGGCGATCCAGTGCACGGTGGCGCCACGCAGTCCAAAAACCTCTTCGAGCGTTTGCCGGGCCTGCGCCTCTGCGCGGTCGCCGCGGCCGAGCCGGCTATCCAGCAGAAGATGGAGCGCGCCGCTCTTCAGCTGCGCCTCGGGGGCTTCGACGGCCACGACCGCGGGCGTAAACGGCGCGGCAAGCGCCCGCTCCAACGCCGCCTCGATCTGCAGTGGAGAGAAATTCCGGCCGTTGATGATCAGAATCTCCTTACTGCGCCCGGTGACGAAAAGCTCGCCGTCGCGCAAGTAGCCGAGATCGCCGGTCCGCAGGAACTCGCCACGCTTGAGACCGGCATCCGGCGCGATTCCGAAATAGCCGTCGACCACGCTGTCGCCGCGAAACTCGATCTCTCCGACCACGCCCTCGGCGACCGGGCAGCCGGCGCCGTCGACGATGCGCAGTTCGTGCCCGGCGATGACGCGCCCGCATCCGACGATCGCGACCTCGCCCGAGCCGCGCCCGCTGCTCGCCATGACGGTTGCGCCGGGCGCGCAACTGGCGGGGGCGATCCGCTCCATGTTGAACGGTTTCTTGGCCGGAGAAAGGGTTACGGCGAGGGTCGCTTCGGCGAGGCCGTAGACCGGCCGCAGCACCTCGCGGCGCAGACCGAAGCGGCCGAAGGTCTGATGGAAGTCCCGCAGCGTCGCCTCGTGCACCGGCTCCGCGCCGCACAACGCGACCCGCCAGGACGACAGGTCGAGATCCTTGGGCGGGCGCAGCTTGGCGACGCGCGCGCAAACCTGGAACGCCGAATTCGGCGCGGGCGAAAGCGTCCCGCCATATCGACCGATCAACGCAAGCCAGGACAGCGGATTGCCGACGAACGTCCCCGGGTCCGCGGCAACCAGCGGGATGCCCCAGCTCCACGCATAGCACACCCCGATCAGTCCCATGTCGTGCGACATCGGCAGCCAGGTGACGAGCACGTCGTCCTCTCGATGACCAAGCGCAAGGCCGATGGCGGAGACGTTGGCCGCAATATTGCGATGGCGCACGACGGCCCAGCGCGGCGCCGTGGTCGTTCCCGACGTTCCCTGCAGATGCGCGATGCCGCCGGTCTCGTCGGCATGATCGATACCGCGAGGAGCGACCAGGCTGCGCGCCGTCACCACGCGCGGCCCGCGATCGGATATCTCCAGGTCGAGAGAGACCTCGCGCACCACAATGCAGCTGGCATCGAGCGTCTGCGCGAGGGACGATAATTCCGAATAACCACCGGCCCGTGCAGGCGCGACAACCGCCGGGACAATTCCCGCCATCAGACAGCCCAGATAGACCCAGAAGAACTCGCCGCAGGTGGGCATCGATACGATGACGCGGTCGCCGCGCTCCATCCCCGAATCCATGAGGCCCCGGCCGACACGCGACGCCGCGTCGTGCAGCTGCCGGTAGGTCAGGACCGCGGTGACGCCTGCCGGATCAACCGCCCAGATAGCCGTCGCATCGGGCGCCTTGTCGATGGTTGCACGAAAGCCGGCCAGCACGCTCCGTGCCCCCTTCATCGCGCGTAGGCCCGCGCGAATTTGGGTTCGGCGCCGCGCGCCGAACTGGCGAGCCACGCGTGAAGCTTGCCGTGGCGCGCATCGAAGTCCGACTTGAGCAGGTTCTCGCGCAGCGAGCCGGACGGCGTGTAGTACGGCTTCTCGAGCCCTTCGAGAAAGGCGATGTGACGCTCCATGCCGGGCCGGCCCATCGCGACGCTGCGGGCATAGGACTTGACCCGGGTCCGGCGTTGGGGCCGCGTCTCCACCTCCATCGCCCGGGCGAAGAAGACGTCATACGAATCGACAATGGCGCGCTGCAATTCGCTCGGCCGCATGTGGCGCGGAAATATTCCGACAAACGAATAGTGCTGATAGGTCGGCACTTCCATAATGATTCGGTGATCCTCGACGTCCTGCCGCGACCCGAACAGGAGATTTTGAAACGGATATTCCGCGAGACAGACAAAGGTCGGGTGCACGATCCGCGCATCCGCGCACCACCGCGCCGTCGCCAGGATGGAGTCGCGATCCTGGATGTCGAGACCGAAGATGATCGCCGAATGGATGTTGATATCGTTTTCGGCGAAACGCCGAAGCTGGCCCGTCTGGCCGCCGGCATCGACCTTCTTGTTGAAGGCGGTCAGGACCTTCTGGCTTTCCGATTCCACGCCGAGGCAATATTCCTCGAAACCGGCGCGGCGAAGCCGCAACACGAGGTCGAGATTGTCGGCATGCTCCACGCGGCTCATGGCGATGAACTTGTACTTGCGGTCCTGCACCGCATCCGCCACCGCCTCGCAGAAGTCCGTTCGCGTCGTGAAGTTGAGGTCGGTTACGTAGAAGCGCGAGCATCCGGTCTGCCGATAGATGCCGTCGAGTTCGCCGACGATGTCCTCGACTGATTTCGGCCGGAACTGGCGTCCGAGCAGGCGGATCGCGTAACAGAACGAGCAATTGAACGGGCAACCGCGCGACATCGACACCGTGGCCCAGTGCAGCTTGGGGGCCTTGGCCAGCAGCGCCGGGTCGATCGTATTGGAGATGCCGGAAAATCGCTGGCACTCGTTGATGCGAAGCAGACCCTGTTCGTCGATATAGGCGATGTTGTTGATGCGGTACGGATCTTCGCCGGCTTCGAGCGCATGGATCAGCTCGAGGGTCGGAATCTCTCCTTCCGCGATCACGGCGAAGTCGGCGTATTTGAGGGCTTCGTATGGAGCGAAGGCGGCGTGCG
>JAXDNZ010000213.1:0-4680 GCA_034669185.1 Hyphomicrobiales bacterium | reverse complement strand
CGTTGACGCAGGAATGCAGGTTCACGGAGAGCTTGCGCGCGTAGTCGTAGAGCTTGCCCGGCCACACCGCGTAGCCGAGCCGCCAGCCGGTCATCGCATAGGTCTTGGACCAGCCGTTGAGCAGCATCAGCCGGTCGCGGATCGACGGATAGTTGAGCAGGCACACGTGCCGCTCACCGTCATAGACCATGTGGTCGTAGATTTCGTCGGACATCACGGCGACGTTCGGCCACTTCTCCAGGCCCGCGACGAGCTTGTCGACCTCGGCCTTCGGCGTGACCCCGCCGGTCGGGTTCGCGGGCGAATTGACGATGATGAGCCGCGTTGCCGGCGTGATGAGCGCGAGCGTCTCCGCGGCCGAGAATGCGAAACCGTTCTCCTCGCGGACCGGGATCGGGACCGGCTTCGCGCCGGTATACTCGATCATCGAGCGGTAGATCGGAAAGCCGGGGTCCGGATACATGATCTCGGCGCCTACCTCGCCGAACATCAGGATCGACATGAACATGGTCGGCTTGCCGCCCGGCATGATCATCACTTCGTCGGGCGACACCTTCGCGCCGAAGCGTTTGTGCAGGTCCGCCGCCACCGCCTCGCGCAGCTGCGGAATGCCGTTCGCCGCCGTGTAGCCGTGATGGCCGTCGCGGATCGCCTTGATGGCGGCCTCGCCGATGTGCTCGGGCGTTCGGAAGTCAGGCTGGCCGATGCCGAGATTGATGATGTCGCGGCCTTGGGCGATCAGCGCGTTCGCCCGCGCCAGCACCGCGAAGGCGTTCTCCTCGCCGATGCGGTCGAAGTTCGCGACGGTCTTCAGCATGACGCTTCCTCGTTCTTCAGTCCGTTGAGGCAGTCGTATAATGGCATCCGGCGAGGCAGGCTAGGGTTCCGCTCGTCCCCGCGAAAGCGGGGACCCAGGGGGCGAAGGACAGGATGCCCGCTTTCGCACGCATGAGCGGCTGAGAAAAATCAGCTCCCGTCTTCGTCGGTGAGGCGGGCGATCTGCACCTCGGCCATGCGCATCACCTCGAAGATGATCGCAACCGACCAGCCGATCAGCAGCAAGCCGTTGAGCGCGGTGATCGGGCCGATCAACCGCCTGCCTGCGGGCGGCACCGGATTGCCGTAGCCGAGCGCGGTGTAATTCTCGAAGGCAAACTCGAAGGCAGTCGTTTTCTCGGTGTGGACGTCGAAAAGTTCATAGAACGCGCCCCACACGCCGATCTCGCAGACGTGCGCCATCATCAGGCAGATCATCGTGATGGTGAGCAGCGCAGCGAGACGCAGGAACGCGTGCAGATGATCGGTGCGTTTTGCGGTGTGGCGCGTCGCCTCGATGATCACGCCGGTGACCAGCGCATGGATCCCGAAATTGAGGAAGCTGACGAGGCCGCCAAGAAGCAACTGACTCCACATGCCTGCGGTCGCGCTCCCGTTTTCGCTCTCTTGCATTGACGCTTGTATTGAGCGCATTGTCGCGCCGAAATCAAATCATTCCAGACTGCATCAATCGCCTCGGGAGGAGGCACCTATGGCCAGGAAGACCGCCAAGAAACTGCCGAAGACCCCGCATCCGCGCGGCAAGAATCTCCGCTCGCAGCTTTGGTTCGACAATCCGGAAAATCCCGGGATGACGGCGCTCTATCTCGAGCGCTACATGAACTTCGGCCTCACCCCGAAGGAACTGCGCTCCGGAAAGCCGATCATCGGCATCGCGCAGACCGGCTCCGACCTCTCGCCCTGCAACCGGCATCATCTCGAACTGGCGAGCCGCGTGCGCGAAGGCATCCGCATGGCGGGCGGCATCGCGTTCGAGTTTCCGGTGCATCCGATCCAGGAGACCGGCAAACGCCCGACCGCGGCGCTCGACCGGAACCTCGCATATCTGGGCCTCGTGGAGATTTTGTACGGCTATCCGATCGATGGCGTCGTGCTGATGACCGGTTGCGACAAGACCACGCCGGCCTGCATCATGGCGGCCGCGACCGTGAACATCCCGGCGATCGTGCTTTCCGGCGGGCCGATGCTGAACGGCTGGTGGAAGGGCGAGCGCTGCGGCTCCGGCATGGCGGTGTGGAAGGCGCGCGAGGAGATGGCGGCCGGCCGCATCAACCAGCAGGAGTTCGTCGACATCGCGGCCGCCTCGGCGCCCTCGATCGGCCACTGCAACACCATGGGCACGGCCTCGACCATGAACGCGCTTGCCGAGGCGCTCGGCATGTCGCTGCCCGGCTGCGCGGCGATCCCCGCGCCCTACAAGGAGCGCGCACAGGTCGCCTACGAGACCGGACTGCGCGCGGTCGAGATGGTGTGGGAGGACCTCAAGCCGTCCGACATTCTGACGCGCGAGGCGTTCGAGAACACCATCATGGCGAATTCGGCGATCGGCGGCTCGACCAACGCGCCGATCCACATCAACGCGATCGCGCGCCACATCGGGGTGAAGCTCACGATCGAGGATTGGGAGACAGTGGGGCTCGACATTCCGCTGCTGGTGAACATGCAGCCGGCCGGAAAATATCTCGGCGAGGAGTATTTCCGCGCCGGTGGCTTGCCGGCGGTGATGAATGAATTGCGCCGCGCGGGCAAGCTGCACGAGGGCGCGCTCACGGTGAACGGCAAGACCATGGGCGAGAACGTCAAGCGCGCCAGGATCGAGGACGCGGACGTGATCCGCACCTACAAGAAGCCGATGCTCGAACGCGCGGGCTTCAAGGTGCTGTCGGGCAACCTATTCGACAGCGCGATCATGAAGCTCTCGGTGATCTCGGAAGAATTCCGCAACCGCTATCTCGTCAATCCGAAGGATCCGAACGCGTTCGATGGCCGAGCGGTCGTGTTCGACGGGCCGGAGGATTATCACCACCGCATCGACGACCCTTCGCTGAAGATCGACGAATACACGATGCTGTTCGTGCGCGGCACGGGGCCGATCGGTTATCCGGGCTCGTGCGAAGTCGTGAACATGCAGCCACCGGCGGCGCTGATCAAACGCGGGATCACGTCATTGCCCTGCATCGGCGATGGGCGGCAATCCGGCACGTCGGGCTCGCCGTCGATCCTGAACGCCTCGCCGGAAGCCGCGGCGGGTGGCGGCCTGGCGCTGCTCAAGACCGGAGACCGCGTGCGCATCGATCTCAACAAGGGCACGGCGAACATCCTGATCTCGAAGGGCGAGCTCGCCGAGCGCCGCGCCGCGCTGCAGAAGCGCGGCGGTTATCATTTCCCCAAGAGCCAGACGCCGTGGCAGGAAATCCAGCGCGGCATGGTGGACCAGCTGTCCGACGGCATGGTGCTGAAGCCGGCGGTGAAATATCAGAAGGTCGCGCAGCTCTCGGGCATCCCGCGGGATAATCACTGAGCTCACGTTTTCGGTCCGCTCGTCCCCGCGAAAGCGGGGACCCAGTTCTTCCAAACCAAAGCACTGGATTCCCGCTTTCGCAGGAATGAGCGGAGATGAGGTCCGTGGCTACTGCGTCAGCGGCGCGACCGGATCGTTCTTGAAGCCCGCGTTGTCGAGTGCACGGCGCACCGTGCCGTTCTTCTTCGCCTCGTCCATGAACTCGGTCACCGCCGCGAGCGCGGCGGGCTTGTTCTTTGCCACCGCGATCGCGATGGCGATCTGCTGGAACGCGCCGTCGACCATGTGCGAGCCCGGCACCTGCTTCACATAGGTCGGGAGCGAGTCGCGCGAGAGCGCGAACGCATCCGCCTTGCCGTCGCGCAGCAGGCCTACGGCCTCTTCGACCGAGGTGACCGCCACGATCCTGGTGTTCTTCAGGGTGCGGGTGGCGGCGCGGATGGTCGTGGTGTTGGCGATGCCGACGACGCGCATGCCGGCCTTGTCGACGTCATCGACCGTCTTCGCAGCGGTCGCGGCCGTCACCATGTAGGTGCTCTCGGCCTGCACATAGGCGGGTCCGAACGCGATGCGCTTCTTGCGCTCCTCGTCGACCGGCATGAAGGAAACATCGACCGCGCCGGATTCGACCGCGTCGGTCGCAAGGCCTGAATTGGGAAAGAGCACGGTTTCGACCGGCACCCCGAGACGTTTCCCGAGTTCGTCGGCCAGAGTCTTGGTCACGCCGACCGGCTTGCCGTCCGCGTCCTTGACGACGAAGAAGACCGACATCGAGGGCGCAAAGACGAGCGCGACGCGCAGCTTTCCGGTGGGGGCAAGCTCTTTCATGATGCTCTCGTTGGCGGATGCGCTGCCGGCGATCAGTAGCGCGAGCAGCAGTCCGCATGTTTTCAGGACCGTCACGGATAACCTCCCAAACGACGCGTCTCGTCGCGCGCGTCGCGGTCGCGATTATAGGTGACTCTCGCGCCGTCTCGCCAGTCATGCGGAAAGCCGGTAGCGTTGACCAAAGGGGGTCGCGCGAGCGCAGTGAGACGCGCCATGAAAATCGTCGACTCGGTGGCCGTGCACGAGACGTGACTGCGAAATAACCGGATGACCGCTTTTCATCGGACCGATCAAGAAAATGCGCTGTTGCGCCGGCCCGGGATGAGTCACATTCGCTTGCAAAGGGGAGAAAACGCCATGCGCCGCCCATCCGTCGCGGACAAGCGCCGCGTATTCCGCGACCTGCACAAGTCCGGCTGCTTCGTGATCCCGAATCCATGGGACGTCGGCTCGGCGCGCTACCTCCAAGGCCTCGGCTTCAAGGCGCTGGCGTC
>JAXDNZ010000212.1:0-3218 GCA_034669185.1 Hyphomicrobiales bacterium | reverse complement strand
TGAACGTGCCGACCTCGATCGCGCGCCTGGCGCCGGCGATCCGCGCGAGCAGGCCGAGCAGCGCCGCGACATCCGGGGGCGTCATCATCTGCCCATTCGGGATGCTGCGCATCGTCTCCTCGCGGAGCTCGGCGGCAAGCGGCGTTTCGCGGGTGTGCGCGCTGACGTAGGTGCCGATCGCGTCGGCGAGCATGGTGTTGCGGGTCATGTCGGTACCGTGCGTTGGCTGGCGGCGTATCTGGTTGCGGATGAAATCCGGCGCAGTTTGGCTTAGGTTGAGGGCGAAAATCCAAGGCGGAGGAGGCGGCCATGAACGAACTGGTTTCGCCGATCGGTCTGGCGCGGCCCACGCACGGGCCGGCCGGGGCGGATTACATGTCGGGCTTCGGCAACACGTTCGAGACCGAGGCGCTGGCCGGCGCGCTCCCCGTGGGCCGCAACTCGCCGCAGAAGGTCAATTACGGACTTTACGCCGAGCAGCTCTCCGGCTCGCCGTTCACGGCGCCGCAGGCCGCCAACCAGCGCTCGTGGCTCTACCGCATCCGTCCCTCCGACAAGCATACCGGCCGCTTCCGCAAGGTCGACCGCGGGCTGGTTCGTACCGCGCCGGAACGCGACGAGCGCGAACTGCCGATCGGGCAGCTGCGCTGGGGGCCCACACCGATCCCGCGCGAGAAGCTCACCTTCGTGTCCGGCCTGCGCACCATGACGACGGCCGGGGATTGCGACACCCAGGCCGGCATGGCGGCGCATGTTGTCCTCGTCACCGAGTCGATGGTGAACGCAAATTTCTTCAACGCCGACGGCGAGTTTCTGGTCGTTGCGCAGGAAAATCCGCTGCTGTTCCGCACCGAATTCGGAGCCATTCGCATTGACCCGGGCGAGATCGCCGTGATCCCGCGCGGCGTCATCTTCCGTGTCGAGCTCGTGAACGGGCCGGCGCGCGCCTATGTTTGCGAGAACTACGGCGGCGCGTTCACGCTGCCGGATCGCGGCCCGATCGGGGCCAATTGCCTCGCCAACCCGCGCGATTTCCTTGCGCCTGTCGCAAGTTACGAGGACGCGGAGGGACCGCATACGCTGATCGTCAAATGGGGCGGCGAGCTTTACCAGACGGACGTACCGCACTCGCCTATCGACGTCATCGCGTGGCACGGCAACTATTACCCCTACAAGTATGATCTACGGCGCTTTTCTCCCGTCGGCGCGATTTCGTTCGACCACCCTGACCCGTCGATCTTCACGGTCATGACGTCGCCCTCCGAAACACCCGGTACCGCCAATGTGGATTTCGTCATCTTTCCCGAGCGCTGGGCGGTCGCCGACAACACCTTCCGCCCACCCTGGTATCACCGCAACATCATGTCGGAGTTCATGGGCCTTGTGTACGGCGTCTATGACGCCAAGCCCGAAGGCTTCGTGCCGGGCGGAATGAGCCTGCACAATCAGATGCTTCCGCATGGGCCCGACGCCGACGCGTTTAATCACGCGAGCAATGTCGAACTCAAGCCCGTGAAGCTCACCAACACGCTCGCCTTCATGTTCGAGACGCGCTTTCGCCAGCGTGTAACGAAATACGCAGCAACTCTCGATACTTTGCAGGATGACTACATCGATTGCTGGAATGGCCTGAAGAAGAACTTCAACCCGAACCGGCGTGACCCTTACGACAAATCATGAAACTCGCCTCGCTCAAGCACGGCCGCGACGGCCGCCTGGTCGTGGTCTCTCGCGACCTTACGCGCTGCGCCGACGCCGCGGCGGTCGCTCCGACGCTGCAAGCCGCCCTCGACGACTGGGACGCGGCCGCGCCGCGCCTGACCGAGATCGCGGATTCGCTCGAATCGCGCAGAATCGCGCATCTCCCGTTCGACCCGGCGAAATGCGCGGCGCCGCTTCCGCGCTCGCACGGCTGGGCCGACGGCTCGGCCTACGTCAACCACGTCGCGCTGGTGCGCCGTGCGCGGGGCGCCGAGCTTCCGGCATCATTCTGGACCGATCCGCTGATGTATCGCGGCGGCTCGGACGCGTTCCTCGGGCCGTGCGATCCGATCGTCGCGCCCGATGCGGCGTGGGGCATCGATCTCGAAGCCGAAGTCGGCGTGATCTGCGGCGACGTTCCGATGGGCGCGAGCGTTGCGGCCGCTGCGGCCGCAATCCGGCTGATCGTGATCCTCAACGACGTGAGCTTCCGCAACCTGATCCCGGGCGAGCTCGCCAAGGGCTTCGGATTTCTGCAAGGCAAGGGGCAGACCGCGTTCTCGCCGGTCGCGGTCACGCCGGACGAACTCGGCCGCGCCTGGGACGGCGCCAAGCTTTCGGGGGCACTTCTCTCGGCGCTCAACGGTGCGCCGTTCGGCCGGCCCGATGCCGGCATCGACATGACGTTCGATTTTCCGACCCTGATTGCGCATGCGGCAAAGACCCGCCCACTGGGCGCCGGCGTCATCGTCGGCTCCGGGACCGTGTCGAACCGCGACGCTGACGGCGGTCCCGGCAAGACCATCGTGCAAGGCGGCGTCGGCTATTCCTGCATCGCCGAGCTGCGGTCGATCGAGACCATCCTGCACGGGGCACCGAAGACGCCGTTTCTCACCGCCGGCGACCGCGTGCGCATCGAGATGCTCGACGCTGCGGGAGCGACGATTTTCGGTGCGATCGAGCAGGAGGTGATAGCCTCCCGCTGAATCGCGCCACCGGGAGCTTCGCGATGGCTACAAGACTTCTCGTCCCGCCGCTCGGCCGGATCTACGACATCTTTCGTCCGATCACCGAACTCCTGATCCGCCTGATCGCCGGCGGCGCGCTCGCGTTCCACGGCTTTCAGATCCTGTTCGGCAATATCGAGGGCGCGGGGCGGTTCTTTGAAAGTGTCGGCTTCGAAGACGGTCTGTTCTGGGCCTGGGTCGTGGGCATTCTCGAATTCGGCGGTGGCTTGCTGCTCGCGCTCGGCCTGCTCACACGCATCGCGGCGGCGGCGATTATCGCGTTCCTTATCGTCGCGATCGTCGTCTATCACTGGCCGCTCGGGTTCAATTGGGAAGCGCGCGGCTTCGAATATCCGCTGTTCTGGGCGATCGTCGTGTTCCATTTTCTGGTGCAAGGCGGCGGACGCTTTTCGCTCGACGCGCTGATCGGATGGGAAGTCTAAGCGCGCTCGCGCGATGGTGATCGGCTGCGCCGCAACGCGTGCTGGTTTGTCTGCGAGGCGCCGCGTA
>JAXDNZ010000211.1:0-2965 GCA_034669185.1 Hyphomicrobiales bacterium | reverse complement strand
TCGGATGATCGCGCAGCACCGAGTTGCTGCCGACCTGCCACAGCACCAGGTCGGGTGCTTCCTCGATCACGTCAGCGACAAAGCGGGCGAGCATCTCCTTCGCCTCTTCGCCGTTGATGCCCTTGTTGAGCACCGTGACCGGCAGCCCCGGGAGCTTGGCTTTCAGTTCGGCCTCAAGCCGGCTCGGATAAGAGGCCAGCGGGCTGGACGCGCCGGCACCGGCCGTCGACGACGAGCCGATGGCGACGATCTTGATCGGAAGACCCTTCGCGATGCGGACGCGGAGATGCTCGGGCACGTGCTCGAGGTTCATCGCCTCGGCCGGAGCCACGCAGGTTTGCTGCGCGCGGGCGGCAACGGGTGACATGACGGAGAGCGCAAGAGAGCAGAGCGCCAGCGCACCGGCCGCCGGCCACCAAGACCGAGTCATCGCTACTTCTTCTCCTTGGACTCGGTCTCGTTCATCCTGAGCGCGTCGGCTACGAGATCGGCGAGCAATCTACCAATGCAATTATGCACTTGTGCCGCCGTGTCAAGCGATTTGGTCGCCGCCATCAGGTCGAACGTGCCCAATTCGCTCCACTGACGCATGATCCCCTGGCGGTCGAACAGGTTGAGGCCGTGTTCCAGCGCGACCCAACGGATCGCCTCGGCATAGGCCTGCGAGGCAAGCACCGCGTCGGTGCGTGGACTGAATTGCATGTTGACGAAGATCACGTCCGCGCCGCCTTCGCGCAGCACGTCGACCGCTCGTTCGAGGGTGGTCTGGAAGGGGTCCGGACCGATCCCCTGCATCGCGTCGTAAGTTCCCGTCTGCCACACCACCAGCGCGGGCTTGTCCGTTTTGAGGATTTTCGGAAAGGTCTGCGCCATCGCGGCGGCAGTTTGCCGCGGTGCAACATAGGGGATAACCTTGACGGCGACGCCGGGCAGCTTCTTGCGCAACGCGAGTTCGAGCTGCGCCGGGTAGGCCAGATTCGCCCCTTCGGCGCCCGGAAGCGACGAGGACGTGGTTCCGGCAACCACGATCGTCAGGCTCTTCGTCTTGTCGATGGCTTCCGCGGCGCGCGGCAAGGCGGCATCGACCTGAACCAGATGCGAGGCCGTGCCACAGGCTTCGCCCGCGCCCGACGCAGCGGTCGCCCAGACAAGAAGACCCACCACCGCTCCGGCAAGGGCTTTCATACCGCGCCCCCAGCGACATCCGCATCCGGCGGCTTGGAACGCGGCCCCGCGCCGCGCCCTTCGACATTCTTGTACCACGAGATCAGCCAGGCGACCGCAACCATCGTCAATATCCCTAACGCGCTGATCAAGATCTGCATTGCGATGGAGCGGGACACTTCGGACGTCACGAAGTGCCCAAGGAACGACAGGAAGATGCCGAGACAGAAGATCTCGAGCGAATGCTGGCCGCACATGACCATCGGCCGGACCAGCGGCGACTTGAGCCACCGCGCGTCGGCCGGAATGAAATGCACCGTCAGCAGCGCAAGCGCGAGGAAGTGGATAAAGCGCAGCACGTCCATGTTGGTCTTGTCGATCGGGTACATCCAGTCCTGCACGGGCTTGGGGATGTAGGCCGCATAGCGTGGGAAGTACCACGTCATCACGATCAAGAAAGCCAGCACCAAATAGGCGATAGCAAGGCCGAGTGTGATGCGCGAGTGCAGAAATGGACGGATCCATGTCGCGCCGCCGATGCCGCACCAGGCGCCGAACACGAAGATCAGCTGCCAGGCGAACGGATTGAAGTACCAAAGGCCCGTCGGATAAGAGGGCAGGTTCCAGCCGAATTCCCAGCTCGCGGCATAAAGGCCGACCGAGGCCGCCAGCGCGATCGTCGGGGCACGCAGCAGAAGCCAGAGCACCGGCGGGAACGCGAGCAGCAGCACGATGTAAAGCGGCAGCACGTCCATGAAGACCGGCTTGAACTTCAACAGCAGCGCCTGGATCAGCGTATCACCCGGTTCCTTCATGAAATCGAGCGCGCCCATCTCTTCGTTGTAGAGGGGGTTTTCGATCGTGCGCGTGAAGTACGCGATCTCCGCCATGAAGATCACGAAGATGAAGATGTGCGCGACATAGACCTGCCAGGCGCGCTTGAGGATGCGCGCACCCGCCACGATCACGCCGCGCTCGCGCATCGCGCGGCCATAGACGAAGGCCGCCGTGTAGCCGGAGATGAAGACGAAGATCTCGGCGGCGTCGGAGAAGCCGTAGTTGCGGATCGTGATCCAGTTGACGATGTTCGCCGGGATATGGTCGACAAAAATGAGCCAGAGCGCGAGCCCGCGAAACAAGTCAAGCCGCAGATCGCGTTCGGTCGAGGCGGTCGGGGGCATGCATGGCTCTGAACTGTCGGGCGCGGGGTGATACTAATGCGTCGCTGCGAAATTAAGAAATGCCGCCATTGCGCGCGCCCGCAGAACCGGATTCACTGCCCACCGCCACGCTGATTCAGTGCGAAAGATCAAGTCGGGGCCGCCATGTACCGGGCTGTCACACGCAACATCGAGGTATCGGTCACGCCCGAATACCTGTCCGACCGCTCGGCACCGGACCAGGGCGAGTATTTCTGGGCCTACACGATCGAGATCACCAACCGCGGCAGCGAGACGGTCCAGCTGCGCACACGCCATTGGCGCATCACCGACGCGACCGGGCGGCGCCAGGAGGTGCGCGGAGCCGGCGTGATCGGCAAGCAACCGGTTCTCAAACCAGGCGAATCCTTCGAATATACGAGCGGGGTGCCACTGCCGACGCCATCCGGTTTCATGACCGGCAGCTATGGCATGGTATCGGACACGGGCGAGCCGTTCGACATCGAGATTCCGACATTCTCGCTCGACGGTCCGGAGCAGAAGCGGACGATCAATTGAAGCAAATTTGCTCTCCATTGCCCGTTACAGGAGATCGGCCTAAAAACAGCGCTTATGACACGGACCGAGGCCATAGTCAGGCT